>CAZGRB010000072.1:0-10177 GCA_964527695.1 uncultured Ruminiclostridium sp. | reverse complement strand
GCTTCCTTGAAGGGATAGTTCATTACGCTGTCCAGCTGTCCGCCTACAAGATAGCGGCGGCGTACACCGTAGCTTTCCTTGTTTGTAGCGTCTTCCCATACTTCGCCGTAGATGACCTTGTCCTCGCCCTTTGCCTTGACAGCCTTGTTGAGATTGTCGATAAACTGGTCGGGGAGCTCGTCCGCAACGTCAAGTCGCCAGCCTGCCGCACCTAAATCAATCCACTTCTGTAAAATACCGCCCTCGCCGCAGATATAATTTGTATAGGCAGGGTTGTTTTCATTTACATTGGGGAGAGTTGTGATACCCCACCATGATTCGTAGGTATCAGGGTAGTTCGAGAAATTATACCATTCTCTGAAAGGGCTTTCTGCGTCACGGTATGCGCCTGTGTGCTCGCCGTAACGTCCGATTTTGTTGAAATAGATTGAGTCAGCGCCTGTGTGGGAGAATACGCCGTCAAGAATTATGCTGATTCCCTTTTCCTTTGCAGCCTTGCAGAGGTTTACAAAATCCTCTTCATTGCCTAAAAGGGGGTCAATCTTCTCATAGTTTGCGGTACAGTAACGGTGATTTTCGTGAGCCTCGAAAATGGGGTTCAGGTAAATTACCGTAACGCCTAAATCCGCAAGATAATCAAGCTTCTGGATAATGCCCTTAAGGTCGCCGCCGTAATAGTCATTATTGGTAATCATACCACGGTGGTCGGGTCTCCAGCAAGGAATTTCGTTCCAGTCTGTATGAATCTGACGGTCTGCGGGAATGTCGTTTTTCGGAATACCGCTGTTTGCGAAACGGTCAGGGAAAATCTGATACATAATTCCGCCCTTGAGCCAGTCGGGAGTTGTCATTCCCTGCTCGTAAACTGTAAGCTGGAACAAATCACCGTTATCAACAACGCCTATATTCACGCCGCTTCTTTTGATATAGTGGCGGTTGCGGTTGATAAGCACGGAGAAATAGTAATGATGAAGTCCTGTGTCCTCGGGAACGTACTTACAGCTGTAAATAGCGTGATTATCCTTTATATCAACAAATTCAAGCTTTATGAAGCGTTCCTTCTGACCTGGACGGAATACAACGAGAGTTGCTTCTTCGATTATATTGTCAGCAGGAAAACGGAGTGTGAATTCACACTCGCTGTTTCTTTCAACAGCACCAAAGGGCTTCTTATAATCGGGACTGAATGAATCAAAAATGGGAAGCATAGGATTATCCTTTCGGTTTATCATTTATACAGAAACAGGGTGCGAAAGCACCCTGTACTTGATTTAATTAAAGGCAGTGCCAGATGTCACGTGCGTAGTCTGTAACAGCACGGTCAGCAGAGAAGATACCTGCACCTGCGATGTTTGCAAGGGACATCTTGTTCCATGTGAGAACGTCCTTGTAGGTTTCACGTGCCTTTGCCTGCGCAGCACGGTAGCTTTCAAAGTCAGCGAGACACATATACTGATCGACGTAACGGAGAGCATTTGCAACCTCATCGAACTTAGCACCGTTGAAGCCACGGTACATAGCGTCGATTGCGTCACGGATAGTACCGTTGTGGTTGTAGTAGCCTTCGGGAGTGTAGCAGTTCTGCTTCATTACGTTTACTTCAGGTGTGGACATACCGAAGATAAAGATATTGTCGTCTCCTACCTGACCGTGGATTTCAACGTTTGCACCGTCGTAGGTACCCATTGTGATTGCACCGTTGAGCATAAGCTTCATATTACCTGTACCGCTTGCTTCTGTACCTGCAAGAGAAATCTGTTCGGAGATTTCGGAAGCGGGCATAAGAAGCTCGGAAAGTGTTACACGGTAATCTTCAAGGAATACAACGGAAAGCTTTTCGTTAAGCTTGGGATTTCTCTTTAAGTCCTCGCCGATGCACCAGAGAAGCTTGATAATCTGCTTTGCCATGTAGTAGCCGGGAGCTGCCTTGGAAGCAAAGATATAAGTCTTGGGAACAAAATCAGCGTCGGGATTGTTGAGTAAATAGTTGTATTCGGAGATAATATTGAGAGCGTTGAGCTGCTGACGCTTGTATTCGTGGAGACGCTTTACCTGTACGTCAAAAATACTGTCAAGATTCAGCTTTGCGCCTGTTGTATCGTAAACATACTTTGCAAAATCAGCCTTGTTTTCTCTCTTGATTTTTGCAAGGCTGTGGAGAACATCCTTGTTGTTTTCAAAGAGTCTGAACTTGGAAAGCTCCTGACCGTCCTTCTTGAAGCCTTCGCCGATATATTCGGAAAGGAGGCTTGTAAGTCTGGGGTTGGACTGGAGTAACCAGCGGCGGTATGCAATGCCGTTTGTTACGTTCTTGAACTTTGTGGGTTTATCCTGATACTCATTGCTGAATACGCTTTCCTTGATGATTTCACTGTGAAGCTTTGATACACCGTTTACGGAGTGGGAAGCGTCCACGCAGATGTTTGCCATCTTGATAACATTGTTGTTGAAGATAGACATCTGAGAAACCTTTTCATAGGGAAGTCTGTTGGAAAGGCCTTCGCAGTAGCGGCGGTTGATCTCGCAGATAATGGAGTAGATTCTGGGAAGAATTCTCTCGATTAAGTCCTTATCCCACTTTTCAAGTGCTTCTGCAAGTACTGTATGGTTTGTATAAGCGAATGTATTTGTAACGATATGCCATGACTTTGACCAGCTGTAACCGCAGTCGTCGAGAAGGATTCTCATGAGTTCGGGAATAGCAAGTGTGGGGTGTGTATCGTTAATCTGGATAGCAACCTTTTCGTGGAGATTATCAAGTGTGCCGTAAACGTTCATGTGACGCATTACGATATCACCGATAGAAGCTGCACACATGAAGTACTGCTGACGGAGACGGAGAGCCTTACCCTCAAGGTGGTTATCGTTGGGGTAAAGTACCTTTGTAAGTGCGTGGGCAATGTTGTTTGCACCGATAGCGGTTACATAGTCGCCGCTGTTGAACGCACCCATATCAAAGGACATGGCCTTTGCACTCCATAAACGAAGCTTGGAAACGCCTTCACTGTCATAGCCTGATACATACATATCATAAGGAACAGCCATAACGGGTGTGTAATTTACGTGGGAAATATGGTGATATTCGTTGTCCCAGTACTCACGGATTTCACCGTCGAAATGAACCTCGATAGCCTGATCAGTAACAGGTACAAGCCAGCTTTCACCGCCGGGGAGCCAGTTATCGGGAAGCTCTGTCTGCCAGCCGTCGATTATCTTCTGCTTGAAGATACCATATTCATAAAGGAGGGAGTAGCCTGTTGCAGGGTATGCGCAGGTAGCCATACCGTCCAGATAACAGGCAGCAAGACGACCGAGACCGCCGTTGCCGAGACCTGCGTCGGGTTCTTCCTCGTAAATTTTTTCAATTTTAATTTTGAAGTCCTTTTTGAGAACCTGTTCAGCGACTTCGTTAAGGCCGATGTTGAAAAGAGAGGTCTTTAAGGAACGTCCCATAAGGAATTCCATGGAAATATAATAAACCTGCTTCTTACCCTCGGAATCTACCTTACGCTTAAATGCGTGACGCTTTTCCTTAAGATGTTCTACAACAATTTTGGACAGAGCCTTGTAAATCTGAGAGGTTGTAGCGTCCTCAACAGTTACATGAAAATCCAGTGCAAGACTATCCTTGAGCTTTTTGCTGAGCTCTGCGTTAGTGAGAGGTGATTTCATATCTTTTTCGCCTTTCTTTTATTTATTTCATAAAAATTCCACATTATATTATAACTTAAACTGAAATAAATTTCAAGGGGTTTTTGCGCTTTATAGAGGTTTGCCCAAATTCAGGCAGTATTTTGCGGTTTTTTTTATATGTTTTTGGTCATTTTTTCAGCTTAAGAGCCTTTCTTACCTCGCCTATGCTGCCCGCATGGGACACAATCAGCAGTTCGTCTCCCGATAATAATTTGGTTTTACCGCGTGGAATTATAAGCTCACCGTTACGTGTTATGGAAATTACGTTACAGCTCTCGGGAAGCCTGATATTCAGAAGCTCCATACCCGAAAAACAGAAATTTTCAGGCAGTTCAACCTGATACACCGCCGCTTTTCCGTCATTAAGGGGGATAAGCTCCTTGATTGCGCTGTGGTCAACCTCGCGCTCCATAAGGCTTATAATGCTGTCTGTGGCGGAGATTACTATATCAACCCCGAGCGCTCTTATATTCTTAACATTCTTAGGGTTATTCGCTTTTGCGATAGTCTTTTTTACATGAAAAAGCCTTTTCGCTGTCTGACAGGCAATAAGGTTGTTTTCGTCCCTGCCTGTAACGGCAATAACCGTATCTGCGCACTCTGCTCCCGCCTTTGACAAAGCCTCGGCGGTTGTGCCATCGTCCCAGATTACGGGAATATGCAGCGAATCCGCCGCATGACGGCAGGATTCCTTATCTATATCAATTACCGAAACATCAAAATTTCTTTCTATCAGCGTTTTTGCAAGGTAATAGCCTACTCTGCCTCCGCCGATTATAATAACCTTTTCTGTCATATGCAACGCACCTTTCAGTCAACAAGCTTTGAAAAAATCAGAGTGTCGCCTTCATTGAGCACAAAATTGTAATTGCTGACAAGTCTGACTGTACCGTTTGAATCTGCAACCGCCAGAAGAATCTCGTTTTCATCAAGGGTGATGTCCAGTGCACGCTCGCCTACAAGATCAGAGGGCACAGGCACGGAGAAATTCTTTACAGTATGATTTCTCAGGCTGAAGCTGCTTTCGGAGCTGAAATCCCCGAAAGCGGATACAAACGAATCCACGGTGAGATTTGTGGGGCATATTGTGTTGTAGCCGAAAGAGCTGTAAAGTGCTTCCTTGCCGCTGTCGCTGACTCTGATTATTACTTTTTCAACGCCGTAGATATCCTTTGCCAGCTGTGCCACCATAAGATTTGTGTTGTCATCGTTTGAAACAGCGCAAAGAGCGTCGCAGTCACGGATTCCTGCCTTTACAAGTACGTCTTCGTCAATAGGCACACCGCAAAAGGTAAGACCGCCGAAGCTGTCGCTGAGGTTTTCAAATTTATTTTCATCTGAGTCAATAACCACTACATCGTGCCCCTGTGCCGAAAGCTTATCAGCAAGCGCCGCACCTGTTTTTCCGCAGCCTGTAACAAATATATTCATCAGAACTCAAGCTCCTCTCCCGTCTGCAGATACTGTATGCGTTCACTCAGCGCAGGTTTCATAAAACTGTATCCTGCAATTCCTGTGCAGTGGCAGGTGTATAATACGCCTGTATCAATCGCCTTGATTTCATTTATTGTCTTGTCAACATATTCGTCTGAACAGCACAGCTTCTTTGTGGAGCTGCCCATCATATGAAAGCCTCCTACAACTGATATTATGGGCGAATCGGGAAAGCTTCTGCGGACGGTTTTAAGAACATTGACAATTCCGCAGTGTGAGCAGGGAGAAATCACCACGCAGCCCTTTTCCCTTTTGTTTTCGGGAAAAATCACAAAAAAAGCCTCGTGGTCAAAATTATCCTTTATGAGCTTGCCGCTTTCGTCCTTATAGTTGCGGTAATCCTGTGCGTACATTGTATAATCGGGAATTTCATTGCTCATTGCAAAAAATCCCGGAGCAATCTGCTGAAAATTATTGTAAAAAATAAAATTTGCGGGATATTCTTCATACAAGTCGGCAATAAGCCCCACAGGTATGCGGATCATCCCGTATTTTGCGTAAAAATCCCCCATGCAGGCAGCTTTTGCGTATATCTTAACCGATGGATTCATCCTGATAAGCGCTTCGATTCCGCCTGTATGGTCGATATGATTGTGAGAAACAAGAACCTTTTTAACCCTTGTAAGGTCAATCTTCATGCGCTGGGCGTTGCCGATGAACCTGTCCGACGCACCTGTGTCTATAAGGAAGCTTTCGCCGCCGTTCTCAACGTAAAGGCTGAGACCGTGCTCGGCTTTAAGCTGCTCGGTTGCGCTGGTATTTTCAATTAATGCCACAACTCGCATAAAGCGGCTCCTTTCTTTTAGCGAAGAGTTAAGAGTTGTGGTATCGCCTTACGGCGATGATTTTAAAATCCGTCCGCAAAGCGGACTCCTCAACTTTTCACTTTTCTCTATTCACTTTTCACTTCAATGTGATAAGCACCAGCTCGGGGCGGTTAAAAATCCTTGGCATAACAAGACAACTGATATTCTTGTAAAGACCTCTGCTAACTATCATTTCCGTGCCGTTTTCGCTGTAATACCCCCCTGCATATTGGGGAAACAGACCCTCGCCCGGAGCATATAGCCCGTTCACAAGGTACGGTATGCGCCATTGTCCCCCGTGGGCATGACCCGAAAGTATAAGGTCAAAGCCTTTTACCGACATTCCGGGGAAATCCTCGGGAAAATGGTGCAGGTCTATGGAATAAAGGTCATCAAGCTGCGTAACGGCATTTTTATCGTTCCAGAACTCCGTTCCGCAGATACGGAGCTTCTGTCCGTTCGCTTCGATTACCGAGGTTTCGTCTTCAAGAACGGTAACACCGCGCTTTGCCATTTCTTCCTTGTAGTAATCGGGCATTCTTGTCTTGTATTCATGGTTGCCCACAGTGTAGAAGCAGGGGTACTCCCCTACCAATGCGTCAACCAGCGCCCATGAATTTTCCTCGCCGTTATGCTCGTCAAAAATATCTCCGCCGAACAGCACAATATCCGTGCCGAAATCCGCAATTGCCTCCGTAAGCTCGCTCTGTCCCTTACCGTAAAGGGAGTTGTGCAGGTCGGAAATAAACGCAATCTTCACGGGCGAGGTGATTTTTTCGCTTTCGATTTCGTAATGAACCACATTAAGCGACAGACGGCAGGCGATGCCTGCGAATACAGCAATACCGCAGGCTATCATAAGTTTTGTGCGGTGCTTCATCGGGGAAGCTCCACAAAACCTACCTTCTTATAAACCTTCTGGAGTGTGCGTCTGGAAGCCTTGTATGCCTTTTCGGCACCTTCCTTCATGCACTGCTCAATATATTTCTTGTCGCTGATAATCTTATTGAACTCAGCCTGCATGGGAGCCAGCATATCTGCTGTTGCTTCGCCTACCGCAAGCTTGAAATCGCCGTAGCCCTTGCCTGCGAATTCCTTTTCGATTTCTTCGAAGCTCTTGTCGGTTACAGCGGAGTAGATGGACATAAGGTTATTGATGCCGTCCTTGCCCTCGCGGTAAGCAACCTCAGCCTCGCTGTCGGTTACGGCTCTCTTGAACTTTCTTACAATTGTATCCCTGTCGTCAAGAATGGAGATGCAGGCGTTGGGATTTTCGTCCGACTTGCTCATCTTCTTTGTAGGGTCCTGAAGAGACATAATCTTTGCTGTTGTCTTTGTGATATAGGGCTCGGGCATTGTAAATGTATCGCCGTATACCGAATTGAAGCGCTGAGCGATATTTCTTGCAAGCTCAATGTGCTGCTTCTGGTCAACGCCTACGGGTACAAGGTCAGCCTGATACAGAAGAATATCCGCTGCCATAAGCACGGGATATGTGAAAAGACCTGCGTTGATATTTTCGGGGTGCTTTTCGCTCTTGTCCTTGAACTGGGTCATACGGGAAAGCTCGCCGAACTGTGTGTAGCAGGAAAGCACCCATGAAAGCTCTGCGTGAGCAGGATTGTGTCCTTGTATAAATGCAATGGATTTCTGAGGGTCAACTCCCATAGCAAGTAAAAGCGCATAGCTTTCGGTAATCTGCTTGCGGAGTTTCTGAGGCTCCTGTCTTACAGTAATGGAGTGCAGATCCGCAATGCAGTAAGCACAGTCGTACTCGTTCTGTAATTTAATCCAGTTGACCAGTGCGCCAAGATAATTTCCGAGAGTGGGTGTATTTGTAGGCTGGATAGCACTGAGTATTCTCTTTTTTGCGATTGTTTCTTCCATTTTGTTGTTCCTTTCGGTTTTGTTACGGGCGGATAATATCCGCCCCTACAATTTGCTTTTTTAAAATCCGTGCCCGAAGGGCACACCTTAATTATTCATTATTCACTATTCATTTTTCATTAAATAATTGACAGCGTCAATTATTTATACATTGTCTTTGCCACAGAGGCGAGAATATCTGTACCCTTTTCAATCTGCTCATCTGTGGGAGTAGAATAGTTGATTCTGAATGAAAGTGTAGGCTGCTTCTCGTCAACAAGGAAAGCATTTCCGGGCACTACCGCAACCTTGTTTTCAACCGCCTTCTTGCAGAAATACTGCATATCGCCCTCGGGAAGTGTTCCCCAGATGAATAAACCGCCGTCAGGCTCTGTGAACTTAATGCTCTGGGGCATCTTATACTTTAAGCAGTTGAGCATAAGGTCGCATTTCTTGCGGTAAATCTCACGAAGACCTTCAATATGCTCGTCAAAGTTGTTTCTTGTAATGAACCGGTGAACAATTCTCTGGGAGAGGATTGATGTATGAACTGTGGAAACCTGTAACGCACAGATAGCCTTCTGGATGATTGTGTTTTCAGCGCACATATAGCCTACTCTGAGACCGGGCGCAAGAGTCTTGGAGAATGTACCTGCGTAGATTACGTGACCCTTTGTGTCAAGAGAACGGATAGAGGGGATTGCCTCGCCTGCAAAGCGTAAATCGCCGTAGGGGTTATCTTCAAGGACAAGAACGTTGTACTTGTATGCAAGCTCTAAGATAGCCTTTCTCTTTTCAAGGGAGGTTGTGATACCTGTGGGGTTCTGGAAGTTGGGGATTACGTAGATGAACGCAGTTCTGGGGTTGTCCTTAAGCGCCTGTTCAAGGGCGTTGATGTCCATACCGTCGTCCTCCATGGGAACGCCTACAAGCTTTGCGTTATAGGAACGGAAGGCATTGAGAGAACCGATGAAGCTGGGCGCTTCGCAGATAATAGCGTCACCCTCGTTGCAGATAACCTTTGCGGTCATTTCCATAACCTGCTGTGCACCTGCGGTGATGATTACATCATCATTCTTCCAGTTGAACATACCCTTTGAATAAAGGTCGTCCTTTATCCAGTCACGGAGAGGCCCGTAGCCCTCGGAAATGGAGTACTGGAGTGCGCCTACGGGGTCGTTTTCGAGAATATCGGCGGTAATCTGTCTGATTGTTTCAACGGGGAAAGCTTCAGGAGCGGGATTTCCGCCTGCAAAACTGATTACAGTGGGGTCTGCTGTGAATTTTAAGATTTCACGGATTGCAGAGGGCTGTAAGGTCTGGATTCTATAAGAAAATGCGTTCATAGTGTGTCTGTCCTTTCCTGATACAATAAATAATTAAATTAAGTATACCATATTTTCACGGGTTTTTCAAGTGGTACAATATATAATAAACAATTTTTTACAAATTTCTTTAGCAAGGTATTGCAAAAAAGCGCAATATATGGTAGAATTCTGGTTAAGATTTATTTTGAAAGGAAAGAACATCATGCAGTTCAATATCTACACACTGGTAGCGTTTATACTGTACTTCGCCATTATGCTCGGTATCGGTATTTTCAGCTACAAGCGCTCAAAAAATATGAGCGACTACTTTTTAGGCGGCAGACAGCTGGGAAGCTGGTCTACGGCAATTTCCGCACAGGCATCCGACATGAGCGGCTGGCTCCTTTTAGGCTTACCGGGAAGCATTCTTGTATCGGGTCTTACCGAAAGCTGGATTGCAATCGGTCTCTTTATCGGTACATATCTCAACTGGAAGCTGGTTGCTACCCGACTCAGAAAAATGTCCGCTGCGGCAGGTGATTCAATCACAATCCCTGAATATTTCCAGAACCGTTTAGGAAGCAAATCCCCCGTTATCCGCTTTGTATGTGCAGCTATTATCTTTATTTTCTTCCTTGTTTACACTGCTTCCGCTTTCAGCTCGGGCGCAAAGCTTTTTGAATTCGTATTCGGCATAGATTACACAATTTCACTTGCAATCGGTGCTTTCGTAATCGTTCTCTACACCTTCCTCGGCGGATTCCTTGCAGTATGCTGGACAGACGTTATTCAGGGCATTCTTATGTTCATTGCGCTTATCGTTGTTCCGATTGCGTGCGTATGCGTAACACCTGACTTTATGAATGTCGTAACTGAAGCAGTTGACGCAGGCGAGCTTGCTTCCAACTATTTAAGCTTATTTGAAAGTGCTGACGGCGGTATTGCCTGGACAACCATTATTTCAGGTTTTGCATGGGGTCTCGGCTACTTCGGTATGCCCCATATTCTTCT
>CAZGRB010000071.1:0-10308 GCA_964527695.1 uncultured Ruminiclostridium sp. | reverse complement strand
TGTTTTCCTGTTCAGCAAGGGACTTGACAACATCAACACCATGGATATAGTCGATTTTTGCTTCTGTTTTCTTAAGATAAGAGTCCAGAAATTCCTGTAAACTGCCGACTGTAAGCTGTGATGTTGGTTTATGAATATAAAATGTTTTTTCAGTATTGTTAAGAATTATGCTGAATGCCTGATCAGCTTTTTCTTCGCTTAATCCGAGTGTTTCGATAATTTCCGCCATAAGTTCATCTGTATTTACGTTTGTTACAATTCTGTGGATTGCTTCAAATTCAAGAGCGGGACTATGTAAATTTACAATTTCAACAAGGGCATAACGTGCAGGGTGATTTGATAAATCCTTATCAGGATTTTCACGCTTCAGCTGTTCATAAAATTCCTTTGCGGTAGCAAGTGAATGGTTTCCGTCTCCCATTGCAAAAAGAAGGGTAGGATATCCGTTCAGACTGTATTTTTTATTGAATGCCTTGTTATCATTAAGCTTATCAAGTGCATTCATAACGGAATTCGTAAGCTTTGCATCAAGGGCATAACCACAGATTCTGCCGCCCCTTTCCATAAGTGTAAAATCGTAGATTGCATCAGAAGAATCCTTGATTGCTGCACAAGGTTCGACTACTGTTTTTTCTTCATCATCAATAAGAATCATAATGTGCGGAAGTTCCATGGGCGCGCCCTGTCTTACTTTGATTCTAGGGGGGATACGTTCAACAACAGTTGCTTCAGTTGCACGTACAGAAGATGAGCTTCCTTTGCGGTAATCATATTCTTCAAGGTCAATCATGCCGACAAGTCCTTGTCTTTTCTTTCCGTCTGACTGAAAACGTTCGATATAAACAATAGTATTCTTGTATTCTTTCAGAGTATCTGTACTGAGAATGCGGTTCATTTCAACGTGGATTTTTTCGATTCTTTCATCTGAATCAGAATCTTCAAGATAAACCTCAGGTAAAATAAGCTTTAAGGTTGAGTCTGCTACACCTACTGTTTCTTCAACTCTTTTCCAGTAATCAGGCTGACCAGTGTACTGGTCGCAGGCAACAACTGCCCATTTTTCCATGTCAGTATTTTGTGGGATAAGGATATCTGCAGGTTTGAAAGCTGTGCTCATGATAAAACGTTCCTTTCGCAATATGAATATTTATATTATTATATCATATTTTTAGCCTTAAAGCAATGCTAATATGATATTTTTTCATATATAGCTTTACAATGATAAATATTTATGATATAATACAAACTTGTGTAATTAATGCTGAGAGGTGCTTTATGAATAAGTTAATCGGCTCATGGGGCTTTTATAAAAAGACGTTGATGATTGCAATTCCTGTAATGATTCAGAATCTTATTACCAATTTCGTTGCAATGATTGATAATATAATGGTAGGGCAGGTAGGCACTGAACAGATGTCAGGTGTTGCTGTCGTAAATCAGTTGTTTTTTGTGTATAATCTTACTATTTTCGGCGCAATTTCAGGTGCAGGTATTTTTTGTGCGCAGTTTTTCGGCAAAGGCGATATCAATGGCGTGCGTAATACATTCCGATTTAAAATACTCACCGTTTCTATTCTGACATTTATAGGAATTTTTATATTTCTGATGTTTGGAGATAATCTGATTACAATGTATCTTCACGACGCCGAAGAGGGGATAGACCTTGATGCTACATTTGAATATGCGAAACAGTATATGCTGATAATGCTTATAGGACTTGTCCCATTCTCGTTTGAGCAGGCCTACTCAGGTACTCTCAGAGAAGGAGAGATAGCGACACCGCCGATGGTTGCAGGAGTAGTTGCCGTTGTTGTCAATACAGTACTTAATTATTTTCTTATTTTCGGCATTGGTGTTTTTCCTGAACTTGGTGTTCAGGGAGCTGCTATTGCGACAGTGATTTCAAGATTCATTCAGGTAGCAATTGTAATCATCTGGACACATACGCATAGTAAGAAGCTTCCATTTGTTCAATCTTTGTACCGCTCTATGAATGTTCCTAAGCAACTTGCAATCAGAATAACTGTAAAAGGTCTTATTCCGCTTATGGTTAACGAATGTCTGTGGTCAGCGGGTGTTTCTGCACTTGTTCAGAATTATTCACTTCGTGGTATCGACGTGGTTGCTGGTTTAAATATTGCAAATACAGTGATAAATCTGTTTAATGTAATGTTTATTGCATTCGGTTCCGGAGTGTCGGTTGTAATTGGGCAGATGCTTGGAGCGGATGAACTTCATAAGGCAAAGGAATCTGCACCTAAACTTATTTTCTTTTCAGCAATGATGTGTGTTGTGGTCGGAACAATAATGGCTTGCTTTTCAGGCTTATTTCCTATGGCGTACAATACATCCGAAAATGTACGTAACCTTGCTTCTTCATTTATATTGATAAGTGCGGTTCTTATGCCTGTCCACGGGGCGCTTCACTGTACCTATTTTACACTTCGTTCAGGCGGAAAAACATTGATAACTTTTTTATTTGACTGTGGTTTTTCGTGGGGAGTAAGTGTTCCGCTTGCATATTGTCTGGCGAATTTTACAGAAATGGGAATTATTCCTCTTTATTTGTGTTGTCAATGTGTTGAAGCTGTAAAATGTGCGATTGGTCTGCTCCTTATTAAGAAGGGTGTATGGCTTTCAAATATCATTTCTGATAAAAAAAGCGGAAATTGTTGACAATTAATAGAAAATATGATAAAATTCTAAATAATGTTGGTTTTACAATTTATTACTTTAAACGGAGATGATTCAAATGATATGGGCTAAGGAAGAAACCCTTTCCCGCCAGGAAATCGAAGCAATACAGCTTGATAAACTACAGAAGGTTGTTGCAAGAGTATACGAAAAGGTTCCGTATTACAGAGCAAAAATGGAAGAAATCGGAATGAAGCCTGAAGATGTGAAAACTCTTGATGATCTCAGAAGTCTTCCGTTCACTACAAAGCAGGATATGCGTGATACATATCCGTTCGGCTTATTTGCTGTTGATAAAAGTGAACTTTCAAGAATTCATGCTTCTTCTGGTACAACAGGTAAGCCTACAGTTGTCGGTTATACAAAAAAAGACCTTGATGTATGGTCTGAATGTGTTGCAAGACTTGCTGTTATGGGTGGTGCTACAAAGGCAGATGTATGTCAGATTTGTTTTGGATACGGTATGTTTACAGGTGCGCTCGGTTTGCACTATGGCCTTGAACATATAGGTGCATGCATTATTCCTTCATCTACTGGTAATTCCGAAAAGCAGATTATGTATATGAAGGATTTTGGTTCTACATTGCTTGTAGCAACTCCTTCTTACGCATTAAGGCTTGGAGAGGTTGCAACTCAGATGGGACTCAATCCCCAGACCGACTTATCCATTAAGACCGCACTTGTTGGCAGTGAGCTTATGACAGAGCCTATGCGTGCTGAAATGAAAAAGGTGTTCGGTGATAAGCTGGTTGTCACACAGAATTATGGTATGAGCGAACTTATCGGGCCCGGTGTTTCGGGTGAATGTACTGAGCTCTGCGGTATGCATATAAATGAAGACCATTTCATTGCAGAAGTTATTAATCCTGAAACAGGAGAAGTGCTTCCTGCAGGTGAGAAGGGTGAGCTTGTTGTTACCTGCCTTTCCAAGGACGCAATTCCGCTTATCCGTTACAGAACACGTGATATAACCCGTCTTATGTACGAGCCCTGCAAATGCGGCAGAACAACTGTAAGAATGGAAAATCTCAGCGGCAGAACTGATGATATGCTTAAAATCAGGGGTGTCAATGTATTCCCCAGTCAGATTGAAGAGGTGCTGCTCAAAACCGAGGAAATCGGCCCGCATTACGAAATTATCGTTGACAGAAAGAATCATACTGATATTCTTACTATCCGTGTTGAGCTTGCACCTGCAAGTATGACAGATGATTACAAGGCACTTGAAAATATCAAGCTGAAGCTCAGAAATGCACTCAGAACAATGCTTGGTCTTGATGCAATCATTAATCTTGAATCGCCCAATACACTTCAGCGGTTTGAAGGTAAAGCCAAGCGTGTTACAGATAACCGCAAGAAATAAATTTTAGAAGGTGAATATATGAAACAGCTTACAGTTTTTATAGAAAACAGAATGGGGCGTCTTGAAGAAGTAACCGAAATTCTTTCAAAAAATAATATTAATATTATTTGTATCAGCCTTGCTGACACAAGTGAGTATGGAATGCTCAGAATGATTGTTTCTCAGCCTGCTGCCGCCTGCGAAGCACTCAGTAGTTCAGGTTTTTCTGCTTTACTCACTGATGTCACAGCTGTAAAGTTACCTCATCATTTCGGTTCGTTGAAAAAACTCAGCGGATTATTAAGTGAAAATTCTATTGATATAAGCTATATGTATGCTCTTACATCAGGTGATGATGCTGCAATTGTTATCAAAACCTCAGACACAGAAAGAGCGGAAGAGCTTATTTCAAAGGAATATGAAATTCTTAATGCCGCACAGGTATATAATATGTAATGTTATTTAATAGAAGCCACGACGGCTTCTATTAAAATACATAATTACTTTAAAAGTTTAAACTAATATAGTTTTGAAGCCACGTTTCTTCAAAACAGAAAGAAAGGAATTTATTATTATGTTATGGGCTATTCTCATTATCTATCTTGCTGTTATGATAGGTATAGGCGTTTATTGCCGTAAGGCAACTTCAACAGTAAACGATTTCGTTCTTGGCGGAAGAAATATCGGTCCCTGGTTTACTGCTTTTGCTTATGGTACATCATACTTTTCAGCAGTAGTTTTTATTGGTTATGCAGGTCAGTTCGGCTGGCTTTACGGTTCTTCCGCAACTTGGATTGGTATTGGAAATGCTGTTATAGGGTCTCTTCTTGCATGGTTTATGCTTGGTAAACGTACAAGAATTATGACAAAGCACCTTTCTGCTTCCACAATGCCTGAATTCTTTGAAAAAAGATATGGTTCCAGAGCCCTTAAGTTCACTTCAGCAGTGATTATCTTTATATTCCTCATTCCTTATACAGCTTCTGTTTATAATGGTTTATCCAGACTTTTTGAATCTGCTTTTGGTATTCCTTATAATTACTGCATTATCGGTATGGCTGTATTTACCGCTATTTATGTAATTATCGGCGGTTATAAGGCAACAGCTCTCAATGACTTTGTTCAGGGTATTATTATGCTTGTGGGCATTGTAGCTGTTGTTATCTGTGTCGTTTCAAATAAGGGCGGACTTAGCGCTTCCTTTGCTGAACTTGGCGCTGTCGCTGATGATAATGGCAACACTGAAATTTTCAACAGCCTCTTAGGACCTGACCCGATTAATCTTATCGGTGTTGTTATCCTTACATCTCTCGGCACATGGGGACTTCCTCAGATGGTTCAGAAGTTCTATGCAATCAAAGATGATGCGGCAATAACAAGAGGAAGCATTATCTCTACAATATTTGCTCTTGTGGTTGCAGGCGGTTCTTACTTTATCGGCGGTTTCGGTAGAATTTATACAGATGCAGAAACAATTATGAATGAGGCAACAGGAAAACTTGATTATGATGCAATTGTTCCTATTATGATGAATGAGGCACTTCCTGAGGTTCTTCTCGGTGTACTTATCGTTCTTGTTCTCTCCGCTTCAATGTCTACTCTTTCTTCGCTTGTTCTTACATCTAGCTCCACAATGACAATTGATATGATAAAGCCTTTCAAAAAGGATATGGACGACAAGAAGCAGGTTCTTATCATGCGAGTATTGATTGTAGCTTTCCTTGCTTTCTCTGTAATTCTTGCTATGAATAAGAATGCGTACATAACAACCCTTATGTCTGTTTCATGGGGTGCGCTTGCCGGTTCGTTCTTAGCTCCTTTCCTCTGCGGCCTTTTCTCTAAGAAAATTTCCAAGGCTGCAGTTGCAGTTTGCTTTGTATGGGGTGTCGGTGTAACAGTTGTTCACACAATCTTATTCAGCATGGGCTGGTTCCCTGAATTAGCAGCTTCCGCAAGAGAGCTTTGCGCACTGAATATTACCTCTCCTCTTAACTGTGGTGCATTTACAATGCTCAGCTCGCTTATCATCTGTCCTTTAGTAAGCCTTTTCACGATGAAAAAGGACGGCAGTGAATTAAAGATTGCAGAGAATGCGTTTGAAGGCTATAACAAGTAAATATAAAAACTCCGAAGATTATTAAATCTTCGGAGTTTTTCTTTATTCACCAAGGATGAAAAGTACCTCTGTGATTTCTCATGAAAAACAGAAGTTTAATCAGCTCTTTGTGATAGGGGATAAAAATACCGTCATCTATCATACCGATTATTTCTTCTTCTGTTGCCCATTTGACAGCCTGCACCTCTTCGGGCTGTAATACAAGATTATTGATATCGATGTCTTCAATAACAGTATAAATATCATCAAAACCGTGGTCAAAATTGATAGTTATAACAGGGCGGTGATTTTCGAGATTGATTTTATATCCTATTTCCTCAAGTACCTCACGTTCGGCGGCAGTCTGACTTGTATCACCTGAAACAGCACTTCCGCCGACGCTTACATCCCACATATCAGGCCAACCTGCCTTGAATGGCTGTCTCTGCTGAATAAGCATCTGACCATTACTGTTAAAAATACATACATGAACGACAATGTGATATAAACCATAAGGTATTTCTTTGCCGCGTTCAATGGTTTTGCCTGTTTTCACACGGTTTTCATCATATAAGTCGAAAAGCTCCATAATAACCTCCTGATAATTGAAATGAGATTTTATTATATCATGAAAGGGTTATTTTGTCAATTTTTACTTCCCAGCCTGTATTTGAAATCCTCGTATCCGAAGTGAGTCAACAGCTCGAAATCACCGTTTTCACGTATAACCCATATATCAGGCAAGGGCATACCGTTAAAGGTGTTGTTTTTGCAGGTAGAATAGATTGCCATATCCTCAAATATCAACCCGTCGCCGTAGCAAAGCTCGTTATCAAAGCTGTAATCTCCGATTATGTCACCTGCAAGGCAGGTGGGGCCGCCAAGTCTGTATGTATATTTTTTTTCACTGGGCTCACCCGAATTGAAAAGAGGGGGACGGTAGGGCATCTCGATAACGTCGGGGGCATGACAGGCTGCTGACATATCAGTTATGGCGATATTTATATTACCGTTTTTAATAGTATCAATAACTTTTGTATAAAGATAGCCTGCGTTGAGAGCGACAGCTTCACCAGGTTCAAGATAAACCGTAATGTGGTGCTTGTTCTGAATATTTGCTATGCACGTTTCAAGTCGTTCAATATCGTAATCATCTCTGGTAATATGATGTCCGCCGCCCATATTGAGCCACTTTATTTTACTCATTATAAAGCCGAATTTCTCTTCAACAGCTGTAAGTGTAGCTTCCAGGGCATCAGAATTCTGTTCGCATAATGTATGAAAATGAAGTCCGTCAAGTATATTAATGAGCTCATCGCTCATTAATTCATTCCACTGAGCAATAGTAGTTCCCAGTCTACTTCCGTTTGCACATGGGTCATATATTTCATGACCTTGTTGCGTGGAAAACTCAGGATTGATTCTAAGCCCGACCTGTTTACCGACAGACTTTGCTATTGCTCCGAATTTTCTGAGCTGGGAAGGGCTGTTGAAAACAATATGGTCTGCATATTTCAGCAATTCGTTAAAATCTTGCTCTCTGTATGCTGCGCAGAAAACATGACATTCCTTACCAGGCATTTCTTCCTTGCCGAGTCTTGCTTCATAGAGTCCGCTTGCCTCTGTTCCGGTAAGATACGGTGCAATAACAGGGTAAAGGTTGAAATTTGAAAACGCCTTTTGGGCAAGCAGAATTTTGCATCCTGTCCGCTCCTGTATTGTTTTCAGTGTTTTGCAGTTTTCTATCAGCTTTGCTTCATCAAGTATGTAACACGGTGTAGGCAAATCTGACATAAGTATTTTTTTCTCTGTATTTATATTCAATTCATTTTTCCTTTTGTTTTAATCTACAAGTGTTGGCTCGAAGCTTTCTTTATGAGGGAGTCCGTATTTCCCAAGAGCTTCAATATAAGGGTCAGGATCGAATTCTTCAACAGTATATACACCTGCTTTATTCCACTTTCCTGTAAGAAGCATCAATGCTCCGCACATGGCAGGAACGCCTGTGGTGTAGGAGATTGCCTGTGAGCCTACCTCCTTGTAGCATTCTTCATGGTCACATACATTGTAGATGTAGTATGTCTTATCCTTACCGTCTTTTTTACCTGTGAAAATGCATCCGATATTGGTTTTACCCTTTGTACGAGGTCCAAGGGTTGCAGGGTCGGGGAGAAGGGTCTTCAAAAACTGGATAGGTACAATTTCGTGACCTTCATGCATTACGGGTGTTGTGGAAAGCATACCTACATTTTCAAGACACTTCATATGTGTAAGATAGCTCTGACCGAATGTCATAAAGAATCTGATACGCTTTACATTGGGGATATTTTTTGCAAGTGATTCGATTTCTTCATGGTGAAGCAGATACATATCCTTATCACCGACTTCTGCAAAATTGTATTCACGCTTGATGCTCATTGCAGGAATTTCTACCCATTTTCCGTTTTCCCAGTAGCTACCGGGAGCGGAAACCTCACGGAGATTGATTTCAGGGTTGAAGTTTGTGGCAAAGGGATAACCGTGGTCACCGCCGTTGCAGTCGAGAATATCGATAGTTTCGATAGTATCAAAGTGGTGTTTCAGTGCATAAGCACAGTACGCCTGAGTTACACCTGGATCAAAGCCTGAGCCGAGAAGGGCTGTGAGTCCTGCCTTTTCAAACTTTTCCTTATATGCCCACTGCCATGAGTAGTCGAAATAAGCTGAAAATCCTTCTTCCTTGCAGCGCTTTTCGTAAATTTCACGCCACTCAGGGTCGTCAATGTTTTCAGGTTCGTAGTTTGCTGTATCCATATAATTGACTCCGCAGGCAAGGCAAGCGTCCATAATAGTTAAATCCTGATAGGGAAGAGCGATATTCATTACAAGCTCTGGTTTGTAGTTGTCAATAAGGGCGGTAACCTCGTCAACATTATCCGCATTTACCTGTGCGGTTGTGATTTTTGTGGCTGTCTTTCCGCTGAGCTTTTCTGCGAGAGCATCACACTTGGATTTTGTTCTGCTTGCAATACAGATTTCTGTAAATACTTCACTAACCTGACAGCATTTCTGAATAGCTACGGAGGCAACACCTCCGCAGCCGATAATTAAAACTCTGCTCATTTACTTCTTTTCCTTTCTGTTTTTTAAAATAGCTAAAATTAATTCTCTTGTTACTTTACAAGCGATTGCTGTACTTGCTCCACTTTGGTCGAGATTAGGAGCAAGCTCATTTATATCAGCGCCGACTATATTACCCTTGCAAACTGTTTCAATGCCGTGTAAAAGCTCGTTGAAGCTTATTCCGCCTGCTTCAGGAGTACCTGTTCCGCAAAAATATGCCGGGTCAAGACAATCAAGGTCAATCGTGAAATAAATCGGTGCATTTCTGGTTTTTTCTATGGTTTCCTCGAGACCACAAAGATTGAATTTATGCATATCAGTGTGTTTGTCAGCGAATCTGAATTCTTCTCTGTCACCGCTTCGGATACAAAACTGGTGTATTTTACCATCTCCGACAATGTCATGACACCTGTGGATTACACAGGCATGACTGAGCTTTGCGCCAAGATAATCGTCACGCAAATCGGCATGTGCATCAAAATGAATTATATGAACATCGGGATATTTCTTTTGAACAGCCCTGAAAGCGCCGAGAGTGACGAGATGCTCTCCGCCGATAAGAAGCGGTGTTTTGTTATCATTCAATATAATCCGTGCACGTTCTTCAATGTCAGACAATGCTGATTCAGCAGAGCCAAAGCAAAGCTCAAGGTCACCGCTGTCAAATATATTGTAATCGGTTAAATCTTCATCCTGATAGGGGCTGTAGGTTTCGATTCCGAAGCTTTCGTGGCGGATTGCCGATGAGCCGAAGCGTGCGCCCGGTCGGAAGCTTGTGGTGCTGTCAAAAGGAGCGCCGAAGATAACCATATCTGCATTTTTATAATCTGAATCACAGCCGATAAAGTTTTCTATATTTCGTTCCAGCATTACTCCACCTCCTCAAGCATTTCTTCAAGAAAGGCAGGAAGATAAAAAGCGCCTTTATGAAGTCTGGTAGTGTAATATTTTGTCCGAAGATGGAGTTTATTCCAGCTTTCTGCATCAAGGTCATCTATGGGATGATACTTTTTGCTTGCAAAGCCGAAAAGCCAGTAGCCTGCCGCATATGTAGGGATATGCGCCTGATAGACAC
>CAZGRB010000070.1:0-10311 GCA_964527695.1 uncultured Ruminiclostridium sp. | reverse complement strand
GTATTGGTTTATTTTTATGGGTTAATTCCATTTACACACTTTATTTTTCGGAACCAAGAATGTAATTCTTCTCAGGTTTTATTATTTATTGGTAAATTGGGATTTAATGTCATGTCATATGAATCTAGCATTCATTTCAAATTTATTTTTTACAATATGCAATGCCGTCAACTTGGAACTGCAAACCATCATTTCCGCCTTTATGAGCAAATTCTGTCTGAATTGATTTTCTTACAGGATATTTGCCATTAAATCTCTTGCGAATAACCTTTTCCATTACTGGAATATTCCAAACATCTCTAAATAAACAATCCATTTGAACAACATTTTCAAGCGATAAGCCTACCATAGCCAATCTTCTTTCCATATCATCGAAAGCACCGTTTATCTGTTCCTCAACTGTTTCGCCGACATTACCCACGCAATAATTTAAGAAACAAAAATCTCCTGCCTTAATAATTTCAGAATGTGCCATATCTTCACTAACATCTAATCTAATAATCTCACTCATATTATTTATCCTCCGTAAATTCTTATTTATAAACAATTAATTACCGCAAAACATATTACCGCTTTCAACGGCAAGACTTTTATCAGTAAATATTGTATTCAGCACCATTCTTAAAGAAAACAGGAATTATATCAATAGGCGCAGGTACTGTAACGCGCTGACCGCCATTATATTTTTCCTTTGTATAAGCATATGTCCACTCAGCACCCTCGGGAAGATAAACGCTGCGTTCTCTTGCACCATCCTCCATAACAGGAGCAACAAGAATATCACTGCCGAACATATATTCATCTTCGGTTTCCCATGCAGTTGTGTCATTGCTGAAATCAAAGAACAGCGGACGCATTACGGGAAGTCCGCTTCTGCTGCATTCGTCCATTGCTTCACGGATATAAGGACGGAGATTCTCACGGATAAAGAGATACTTTTTCAGAATCTGGTAATTATCTTCACCAAAGCTCCAGACCTCGTTATCCTGACCTGATGTAAGCTGACGCACGCCGTCGATAAATTCCTGCTCACGTTCATACCACGGACTTCTTTCGCCGTGCATACGGAATACAGGACAGAATGCGCCCCACTGGAACCAGCGGACAAGAAGCTCTCTGAACTTTTCGTCTGAAATATCACCGCCGAGGAAGCCGCCGATATCCGATGTCCACCACGGAATACCTGCAACGCACATATTGAGACCTGCCTGAAGCTGCTCGCGCATTGCACGGAATGAAGAATGAATATCACCTGACCATGTCAGAACACCGTATTTCTGACTTCCTGCCCATGCACAGCGGACAAGGCTGAGGACTTCCCTTTCACCCTCTTCTTTCAGACCATCATAGAAGCCCTTGGCGTACATAAGCGGATAAATATTTGTACACTGAAGAGCCGTTCCTGCATAATAACGGTAATTGTCGAAATCATAAGGGCCGTATTCAGGCTCGGCTTCGTCAAGCCAGAAGGTGCGGATTCCCTTCTTGTAGTAATTCTCACGGCATTTTTCCCAGACAAATTTCTGTGCACCGGGATGAGTTGCATCATAGAAAACAGTATTGCCCATCCATGTCATATGCAGGCCATTGCCTCTGTCAGCTGAAACAAGATATCCCTTGTCAGCCATTTCCCAGAAGTTTTCACTCTTTTCATCAATTGTAGGCCATACGGAAACAACAGTTTCGATACCGAGTTCTTTCAATTCCTTTACCATTGCATCAGGGTCGGGCCAGTCACGGGGCTCAAACTTGAAATCACCCTGTCTTGTCCAGTGGAAAAAGTCAACAACAATTGCATCCATAGGAAGACCTCTGCGCTTATGCTCACGGGCAACCGCTAAAATTTCATCCTGTGTGCGGTAGCGGAGCTTGCACTGCCAGTAACCGAGACCGTATTCGGGCATTCTGGGAGCTCTGCCTGTAGCGGCAGTATAGTTCTGTTCAATTTCGGCAGGCGTATCCCCTGCTGTTATGAAATAATCCAGCTTCTGAGTTGATTTTGCATACCACTCGGTTTTATTGGTGCCAAATGTTGCTGTACCTATCGCAGGATTATTCCAGAAGAAGCCGTAACCGCGGCTGGAAATCATAAAGGGGACGCTTGCCTGTGAGTTGCGGTGTGCAAGTTCAAGAACAGCACCCTTCTTATTGAGATGTCTGTCCTGATACTGACCCATACCGAAGATTTTTTCGTCATCAAAGGCTTCAAAGCGCGCGGTAAGCTCATAATCAGTGCCGCCCTGTCTGCATTTCAGTTCACGGGCGTCAACACGAAGCGGTACACAGTAACGGTTTATGCGATTACGATTGCGCCAGTATTCCTCTGTAAGCAGGTCGCCGTTCTGATTATAGAAGCTTATTCTTCCCTCAAAATCTACCTTTGCAGTAATTTTTCCATTGGTCATGTAGTGATTTACGCCTGTCTGGTGATAATGAGCAAACTCCTCGCCTTTATACCACGGGTCGGTTGTATCAACCGTTTCAGTGCGGAACTCGGCAGTACATTCCTTTACAGGCTCGCATAATGCCCAGTCGTGGCTGTCCATTTCAGGGGCGACTGTCATACGTACACGCAGAGAATTTTCTCCCCAGGGCTCAATCCATACCTGAGAATTGCCGTTCTTTATTATAAGCTTATTGTTTTCGGAATAAATCATGTTTTTCTCCTTTCAGTTGTGCTTGCCCAGTTCCCAGAATGCAACCGCACCAGCGGCGGCTACGTTAAGGGAATCAACACCATGCGACATGGGAATTTTTACGGTGTAGTCACAGTTGGCGATTGTCTCGTTTGCAAGTCCGTCGCCTTCCGTTCCCAGAACGACAGCAAGCTTTTCTTCTTCTCTTAGTCTTGGGTCGTCTATTGATATTGTATCATCCCGAAGCGCCATTGCAGCAGTTTTAAATCCCATTTCTCTGAGTTTTTCAACCCCAAGCTGAGGTGAACTGTTGAAATCGCCCTCAAAATATGTCCATGGCACCTGAAAAACCGTGCCCATGCTCACTCTTACCGCACGACGGTAAAGAGGGTCGCTGCAAGCAGGTGTAAGCAGAATTGCATCCATATTAAGTGCGGCGGCGGAACGGAAAATTGCGCCGATATTAGTGGAGTTCATAATGTTTTCAAGCACCGCAATTCTGCGTGCATTGCTGCAGACCTCTTCAACAGAGGGGAGCTTCTTTCTTCTCATGGCACACAAAGCGCCCCTTGCAAGACTATATCCTGTAAGCCGTGTAAGCACATCGGGATCGGATGTAAACACAGGCACATCATCGCAGCGTGAAATTACACCCTGTGCCTGTTTTTTGATATGCTTCCGCTCAAGAAGAAAAGAAACAGGCTCAAAACCTGCGTCAAGAGCGCGGTTTATAACCTTGGGACTTTCGGCAATGAAAATCCCTGTATCAGGCTCATAAAAATGCAGGAGCTGGGTTTCGGAAAGCCTTGCATAAATATCCAGCTCAGGAGCAGAAAAATCAGTTATTTCAATTATATCGGGCATTATTTATCCTCACTTACACTTTTTATCCAGCCTGCAAAGCCATAAGGCAACCGCTCGTCGGCAGACTTGCCGTTATCAAACATAAGATTATGCTGAATCCAGTTTATCATGCAATGCTGTCCCATTTCAAAACCGTAGAACACAGAAGCAACACCGCCGTCACCGTTATATACCCATTCAGGAAAAAAACAAAGGCAGTTCTTAAGCTGTGAAAGCTTTTCTGTATGAGGAGTAATGCAATCATCAAAGATAGCCATTTCATCATGCTTTCCGTGAGCGATAAGAAGCTTTACGCCGTTGTCCGAAATACGGTCAAGCACTTCATATGGCGGAAAATATCCCGAAGCAATGGGAGATGCACCGTCGAAAAAGTCGGTGTATTTTTCCAGAAGCTTCCAGGTGAAATATCCGCCTGAGGAAGCACCCATTATGAGCTTTGCGGAAATGTTTGCGGAGTGCTCATCGGCAAACTTCCTGTATATTTCCATAATCGGCTCAATATAATCCTCATCCCAGCCATTAAGAATCCATCCTTCATCTGTTCTTGTTTCGTTGGCAAGAGGAACAATTATATATGCGTTCCCCATTATTTTCTGATAATCGAGGGAAGCGTACTGTTCTGCGCCGCAACACATAATGCAGTCTTTAACCATAAGAGAGTTGCTTGCACCGTGAAACCACATTGTTACAGGGTATTTTCCGTCAGGTGAAGCGCCGTGCTTTATGGGATCATAAACGTAATAGCGTATATCACCCGTCTTTTCGCAAGGAAGAATATAATCATCAAACAAGTCAAGATATGTACGGGTTTTATAAGTCACTGAATAACTTATAAATCCATCTTCCTTAAGATATTTTGCCCACTCGGGAACAGCGGTCTTGTCCTGCCGTGTTCTTTTAAAATCAGGTAATGCCATAAATAAACCTCTCTTTTTATATTGTCAGAATAATGATAATTGTTCATATTTTTCGGGAAATTCATGCAGGTATGAAAAGCATTCATTCACATCACATATTATGCCGTGTTCCCTGCATCTTTTTCTGAATATTCCCATAAGCTCATTATTTTTATCACTGATAAGCTCATAAGAATAACCGTATTTTTTATGATACTTTTCCTTCATACCCGGAAAATGGCGGTCAAGAGCGGTGTAAAAGTATTCCCTGTCGCCCTCTCTGAGCGTTACACCCATTCCAAAGGAGATTATACCATGAACTCCTGCCTGTATACAGTAATCAAGAATACTATTAATGTTCTCTTTTGTATCGTTTATGAACGGAAGAATAGGAGACAGCCATACTACCGTAGGAATGCCGTTATCCCGACATATTTCAAGCACTTTTACCCTTTCCTTTGTAGTGCATACATTGGGTTCGAGAATTTTACACAGCTCTTCATCATAAGTTGTAAGGGTCATCTGGACAACGCACTTTGACTTATCATTTATACTTTTCAGCAAATCAAGATCACGAAGTATCAAATCGGATTTTGTCTGGATTGCCACACCGAAGCCGTATTTTTCAATGATTTCAAGACAGTTCCTTGTCAGCTTCAGTTCCTTTTCACAGTGCATATAAGGATCACACATTGCGCCTGTGCCGATCATACAGGGCTTACGCTTACTCCTCAGAGCCTTTTCAAGCAGCTCAGGGGCATTCTTTTTAACCTCAATATCCTCAAAATCATGTGTAAACCCATAGCATTTGCTTCTTGCGTCGCAATAGATACAGCCGTGGGTGCAGCCGCGGTACAGATTCATACCGTTATGCTGAGAAAGAATACTTTTAGCGTCTGCAAAATGCATATATATCCCCTCTCTCAACAAATGAATTTCATTTCTGCACTTTAACTTTATTTTACCATGTTTACAATAATAAATCAAGATATATTTCACTTTTTGACAATGACAAACCTTTGTAATTCAGTTCTGGTTAATATTGTAATCTGTGATGTTGTTTTTCTTGACTTTTATACAAAAAAATGGTATCATTACTGTAACGGTATTTTTTTATGAAGCCGAATTTTTACATAAAGGAGAGGTTGATTTGAAAAAGAGGATTTTGTCTTTACTTATCGCCATTGCTTCAATTTTTACATTCTGTATCAATGCGAGTGCATTTGATGCAAACGACTATGATTACAGCTATGACTCCGACTGGGGTTCGTCAGACTGGGGCTCATCCGACTGGGGTGATGATGATTATTACTACTTTCCCGGTTCTACCTCATCAGGCAGCGGCGGAGGAGGTATCGGCATCGGCGGTGCAATTGTCATTATCGTTATTATAATTATCATCGTAAACTCCAAAAAGAACGGCAATAACAATAACCCAGGCGGCGGAACAACCACTGGTATTGGCGGAGGCGTAAGACCTGCCAACGGCGGTCAGGGACTCAATGTCAACCTTCCCGACCGTACTTCACAGATTGAGCAGATTATCAAACAGGACGACCCCAACTTTACAGCAGACGACTTCACCGCTTTTGCAAAGAATGTTTATATCGACATTCAGAACGCATGGTGCAAGCGTGACCTCACTACTGTTCGCCCTGTAATGCATACAAATCTTTACAATACAACCCAGAAGCAGGTGCAGTCAAAGATTGAACAGAAGGTTATCTACCACTACGAAAGCATTGCCATAAACACTGCTTATCTCACAAGCTTTGTACGTGATGAACAGTACGAATATCTTACTGTTTACCTGAATGCACGCTTCATCGACTATCAGACAAACGAAGAATCAGGAGCAATTATCCGCGGCGACAAGAATACACGCTGGGATTTCCGCTATAAGATGAAGTTCATGCGTTCCGTTGGCATGAAGTCCAATGACGCTAATGCAAGCGAATACGAAACAGGTCATAACTGCCCCAACTGCGGTGCTCCCCTTGAAATGTCCAGCTCGGGTCAGTGTGCATACTGCGGCTCTGTTGTTTCAACAGGTCAGTACAGCTGGGTACTCAGCGATTTCACAACTATCAGAAATGATACAAAGGACGATGGTATCCGTGTACCGACCAAAGCATCTGCACAATCTTCTTCCGTAACAGGAAACGTAAAGGTTGAACTTGTATCTTACCCTGTTAATGTTAAAATCAATGTAATCGAAGCTATCAGAAAGCATACAGGTCTCGGACTCAAGGAAGCAAAGGATTTGGCAGAAGCACTTCCCTCTCAGGTTTATGAAGGTCTCGGCGACGAAGCAAATGCTTTCAAGGCTGAGCTTGACGCATTGGGTGCAACAACAGAAATAAGGAAGTTATAAGCTATGGGTGCAATTATAACAACACTTATCATAATAGGAATCATTGTTCTTGCAATAGTAATCGGCGTGGCGGTTATCCGCCACAAGCTGAACAATTTGTCCAAGAAATATCTGGGCAGAAACCTTGAACAGGTCGGCGAAGCAATCAAGGAGGGGCTGAATGATGACTCTCAGCCGCCTCGTAAAATCTCAGTGATGACTTCAATCAACAGACCGAAATTTGAAAAAGACTTCCCTGAAATGAGCTATGCGCAGATTGAAACAATGGCGAAAAACGCTCTTACAGGCTATCTTAACGCCGTTGAATCGCAGGACGCAGGCAAGCTCTACGAGCCTTCCCTGAATCTTACACAGCAGCTTCACGACAGGCTTACAGATAATGCAAGCAGAGGCGTTGAGCATTTCGACAATGTAAAAATCCACCGTATTGCCCTTGCGAATTACATAAATTCATGCGGCGTTGTGGACGCGGTTTTTGAAATCTCTTTTGAATGCTATCATTTCTTTGAAGAAAAAGAAAAGCTCAATGCTCCCAATCAGCTGGCCTGCTCGGTTGTTCTCAACCACGGTAAAGCACTTGCTGACGGTGCGGTAATCGAAGGCCACAACTGTCCCAACTGTGGCGCGGCGGTTACATCTTCCGTATGTGAATACTGCGGAACAGGTATCTCGCAGATTGACATTAAAGTCTGGCTGGCCGACAGCGTAAAGTTCATTTAAGCAGAAAATTCCCTGAAATGCATCGCATTTCAGGGAATTCTTATTTCTGTTCATATCTTTCAGTTCCCCACCACTGAGGAATAAGCTCTTCAAGAGTTATAGTTTCGCGTTTTTCGTAATCAACCATAATTTCCATATTCTTATTTTCAAGTGCAAGCTGCATGAAAAACTCACGGCAAGCGCCACATGGCATTCCGCTTCCCCCTCCGTAAGGCGGTTTGTCACGGAATGCAATCATGCGCTTTATAATCTTCTGACCGCTGTTCACATACATATTCAGTGCTGCAACACGTTCTGCACACATTACAATAACACCGCTGCAACCTTCAATACAAAACCCTGTGAATATTTCGCCGTTTTCAGCTTCAAGTGCACATACAACATGATGTGCGTATATGAATGGAGAAACATCTTCAGGGTGATATTGCTCTCTGGCTTTTAAGTATAGTGTTTCCCAGATGTCCATTTTAACCTCCGTATTATATCATATTTACAAACATTAAACCCCGCCGTTTTATTACTGCGGGGTTTAACTCAATTTTAATCAGAATCGATTAAAGTTATTCCTTTATTCAGCTGCTACGGAAGAGTACATGAAATACTTGAAACCGAGAGGGCTGGAGAAGAAGTTCTGGATGGAAGAACTGCACATAAAGATATCTGTGTAGTAGTAGATGGGGCAGATAGCACCTGTTTCCATAAGAATTGTTTCAGCCTGGTGCATAAGTTCAAAACGCTTAGCGGGGTCTGTTTCAGCCTTTACAGAAGCAATGATTGTGTCGTAGGAATCAGCCCATGTAAGTCCGTCATAACCTGCAAAGGAAGCGTGGTCACCCTTACCGAGCTGGCAGTCGTTGTTACCGCTGCCTGATACCCACATATCAAGGAAGGAGATGGGGTCATTGTAGTCACCGAGCCAGCCGTTACGTGCAATAGAATAGTTACCTTCCTTACGTGTGTTGAGGAATGTGTTCCATTCCTGTACTTCAACCTTGATTTCAAAGCCGTAGTTGCCCCATACCTGCTGGAGGTAGGTTGCAATAGCTTCGTGACCTGAACCGTCGTTTGTTACATAAGTTAATGTGGGGAAACCGGAAACCTTGCCATCAGTTACTGTGAACTTGCCTGAAGAAGCAGCAACTTCTTCAAGAAGTGCAACTGCAGCATCACAGTTAGCCTGATAATCTTCTGCAGCTACGCTGTAATAGCCTGCACCGTCGCCGTCAGGACCGTTATTGGAAATAAATTCAGAGCCATCGGGTTCTGTGAGACCCATTGCAACAAAACCTGCTGCAGGAACCTGACCTGCCTGGCCGATTTCGTCGCATACATAGTTACGGTCAATAATGAGACTGAGAGCGTTACGGATTTTAGCCTTTTCATCTTCTGTGAAATCAGCAAGTACAGAATCGTTTACATTGAAAGAAATGTAGTATGTGCCAAGCTGACCTTCAACATAGAACTCATCCTTGTATTCGCCCTCCTTAAGAGAAGCAATTTCATCGTTGGGAACAGAGTCGATAAAGAGATAAGAACCGTTCTGATAGTTTGTAAGGAGAGATGCGTCATCAGAGTTGAAAGCGAAAGTAATCTTGTTTGTTACAACTCTGTCAGCGTCAAAGTAGTTTTCGTTCTTTTCAAGAACCATCTGTGTCTGAGTAAATTCAGTTACCTTGTAAGCGCCGTTACCGATATAAGTATCGGCAGATGTTGCCCAAGCGTCACCGTAAGCTTCAACAAGGTCCTGTCTTACAGGCATATATGCGGGGAATGCGCAGAGTTCGTGGAAATAAGGAACGTCTACGGAAAGAACAACTGTAAGCTGCTTGCCATCTTCGGAAGCAGTAACGTTGAGGCTCTTCTTTTCACCAACAAGGTTACCTGCATCGTCATACATTTCCATCATTTCAGCATAACCGTCGATTACTTCAAACATATAGCCGTAGTCTGCACCGGTAGCAGGGTCAGCGGCTCTGTTCCAAGCGTAAACGAAGTCCTGAGCTGTAAGCTCTGTGCCGTCGCTCCACTTGAGGTCATCGCGGAGTGTGAATGTGTAGGATGTCTTACCGTCTTCGAGAAGTACACCTTCAGGAAGTTCGGTAGCGCAGTGAGGAGCAAGGATAGCATTGCCGTTTCCGTCATCTTCATAGCCGACAAGACCGGAGAAAACGTGAACAATGTAGGTACCGCCGTCAACTGCAGAGTTTAATGCAGGGTCTACTGTATCGGGATATGCGCCTACGTTGAGGACCATACCTCCGTCAGATGTGCCGCATGAGGATAATGTAGTCATGCAGCCGAGCATCATTGCAGCAGCAAGTGATGCGCTAAGGATTTTCTTCATATTTTTTTCCTCCAAATATTTTTATTATACTCACGGGTGTGAGAATAAAAACTGTAATTTAAACATTGTGACAAGCAACGAAATGTCCTGTTACCATTTCCTTAAGCTCAGGCATACATTCAGCACACTTTTCGGTAGCCTTGGGGCAGCGTGTACGGAAAGGACAGCCGCTGGGCATATGGAGAGGACTGGGAACGTCGCCGCTGAGATGAATACGCTGATTTGCACGTGCAATCTTGGGGTCAGGCACGGGAACAGCGGAAAGCAGTGAAATTGTATAAGGGTGAATCGGATTGTGATAAAGCTCGTTTGCAGGGCCGATTTCAATAAGCTTACCAAGATACATAACTGCAATTCTTGTGGAAATATGCTTTACAACAAGCAGGTCGTGAGCAATGAATAAATATGTGAGACCCAGCTTCTCCTGTAATTCTTCAAACATATTTACAACCTGCGCCTGAATGGATACGTCAAGAG
>CAZGRB010000069.1:9853-10622 GCA_964527695.1 uncultured Ruminiclostridium sp. | reverse complement strand
GACTGCTTTTATAAGACCGATTGTACCGATTGAAATAAGGTCTTCAATTCCGATTCCCGTGGACTCGAACTTTTTGGCAATATAAACCACAAGCCGAAGATTATGGGTGATAAGAATATCCCGTCCTCTTGCAAAATCCGTGTCCAGCAAGGCGAAGGCTTCGTCCTCCTCCTCCTTTGTAAGGGGCGGAGGAAGGCTGTCCGCACCGTTTATGTAATAGATGCCTGTCGGCTTTTCGCTTCCCATAAGCTTTCCTACAAACGCTGTGAATTGTTTTGTGACTGTGTTCATATTGTTCTTCCTTTCCTTGTTTTTAAGCAATTATTTTCGGATTTATAACTGCGTCAAAGCTTTCGTTTTCAAGCATATTTTCCTTTGTCCCGATAAGTGCGTCAATCTGTGTTTTCTGCCCGTTTTCGCCACATACGGTAATGCTGTCGGCACGGAATGCGGTGATGAATCCGCTTCCTCCCGCAGACGAAAAAGGTATTATCCGCACGCCTTTGCCGCTTTCGGATAAATCGGGTATTAAACCGCTTATTTTATCCTTACGGCAGACAATAACGGGAAGTCCTGTAAGAAAATCACGGAGATTATTTCCGCTGTCGGGGTAGGCAAGTATTTCTGCGGTATTACTGCCCTTTTTTATGATAAGCTTCATCATTTCCCCGCTTTGAGGCTTGTCGCAGAAACGGCGGTAAACAGAGATTGTTATGTATACGGCAGTGGCGGAAATAACAAGATGAAACACCGATATGTCAAGATAGGG
>CAZGRB010000069.1:1726-9843 GCA_964527695.1 uncultured Ruminiclostridium sp. | reverse complement strand
ATAGGGGTAGCTTCCTGCCGCACCGAAGAAGCTGTTTCCTGTCAGCTCTCTAAGCATCATTGTCACGCCGCATACAAGTGCGCCTGCCACGGCGGTTACAATGGTGCGGAGGGTAAAGGCTGAAAATCCGCCGTAACCGAAAGCTGTAAGGGCTATTAATCCAGTAAGAAAAAGCTTCAGCATAAAAGACGGAATAAACTCAAGGGTAAGCAGCGCTGTAAGGGACGAGAATCCGCCCATGACAGCCGCGGCAATAAGCCGCCCTGTGCTGTAGCCTGCGTGAAGCAGCTTAGCAGTGGCTTTAAGGGAGAAATATGTAATACAGAAATTAATCACAACCAGTACATCAAGATAAATTATCATTTCGTCACCGCTTTGTGTTTTGTTATGTTTCAATTATACTCCCCTTTGTCCGTGAAATATGTCGCTTCGGGGTATTGACAGGAAATTTTCATAAAGCTATAATAAAGACAGAGAAAGAGGGTGGGATAATGATTATAACAAACGGTATGCTTAAAAATGTTGACTTTCTCAGAGCGAGAATGGAGGAAATAAAAAAACGGTACAAGGAGGCTTTTCTGATTGGCTTCTGGTTTCCTCTGGGAGTATTTGTAATCGAGCTGTTTTATTACGTTAGCAGGCTGATTGTCCTCGGTGCCGCATACACTCGTGAAGTAATGGGGGATTTTACGGTTCCTGATGAAAAACAGGTTTTCTTTTTCGATTTGGTTCTTTTTCTTATGCCTTTGATATATATGGCGTTTTCTCTGGTAAGTTTTAGAGTCAGAAGCAGAATTATGAAATATCCCTTGCTTTTTATGAATGTAACCTTTATTGTTATGTGTGTTTATGCCCTTGCTATGGAATACAGTGATTGGTATCCGTATGCAATCGGGATAATACATGGTATCGGATTATTTATTGCCTGCGTCAGATGTATAAAAGCTGATGTTGACGACGAGCTTCTTTCAAAAATCGACGGTTATCCCCATTTTAACCCTGTGCTGATGCATGAGGAGCTGCCCAAGGATTCGAAGATAAGATTCCCCGACAAAAAAAGCTATGACCAGCTTTATGACGAGCGTATGGAGGAGTATGCGGCACAGAATCCCGATTCCGAAACCGCAAAGGCATATAACCGTGAAAAGGAAGAGAAAAAGGATTTTGAGCTTTCGGACTGGCTTTCGGGAATGCTGGGAAAAAACGAAGAAAATCATTAAAAAAGCTAAAGTTCAAGAAAAAACTGACGATATAATATTTGCAGTAATAGGCACTTATTTTGCAGGAGAAAGGAGGGGTTTATATGTTGAATTCCCTTAACGGCAGCTATAATGTTTATAGCTCAATGAGCAATGTTCTCAGCCAGTGGTCTGACTTCCGTGTAAGCAAGAACCTCTACAAGGAATATTTTGCAATGCAGGAAACAGAGGACACATCTTCTTCGGAAAGCTATATCCAGAAGCTTATAAACGGCTCCACGGAAAAGGTTTACGAGGATAAGCTCGGCACTCTCTCCAATGCCGTTTCTGAAGCGGTATCAAAGCTGGAAACAGCTTTTGCCGAAGATGAAGAAACGGGTGAAATTGACTACGACGCTGCATATTCTGCAGCCGAAAGCTTCGTAAAGAGCTATAACGATTTTGTATCGGGTATCGGCTCTTCGGGCGACAGCACTGTTTCCAACAAGGACACTTTTGTTGCCAATATGACCAACGCTTATACAAAGCGCCTCGAAAACGTGGGTATCAGTGTAGGTTCCGACGGCACACTGTCCATTGACAAGGAAGCGTTCAATTCCGCCTCTGCTTCCCAGCTTGAAAAAATCTTCGGAAAAGAGGATTCCTTTGCAAGCTTTATGGGCGAGCAGGCAAAGCAGCTGGAGGCGTATGCCGAAAGCGACCGCTATAATAAGCTCAACGCTTACAACCAGACAGGAAATATCACCAGCATTGTAAATACAAGCGGTGCATATCTCAATATGTTAGGTTAAAACACAGTTCCGCTGCAGTGCCGCAGCGGAATCATGCCGCATACAGCTATAGCTGTATGCGGCATTTTTAGTGAAGAATGAAAAGTGAAGAATGAAGAGTTGAGGTATTGCTTCGCAATAAATTCTGAAATTTGTGGACGAAACTCAAAAAACGCCGTATTTCAGCGAAAAAACACTTGCAAAAATGCTTGAAAAGTGGTATAATAGATACGTTATAATGCGTTTTTATGTATTATAAGGTCTCGGCGAAAGGATTTTTTATTTTATGGCAATGGATTTATTCAAATACGGCAAGACAGGAAAAGGCGTTCAGAAGGGCGGCCCGAAGAAAAAACCGTTCTTTCTGTTCTGGGAAATTTTTGGAAGCAAGTTCTGGAAATTCTTTCAGATAAACCTGATTTTTACTTTGTTCAGCCTTCCTTTAGTAACCTTCGGTCCTGCCCTTGCGGCAATGACTCAGGTTATGCGTAAGTTTGTAATCGGCGAACCGATTTTCGTTTTCCATGAATTCAAACAGGCATTCAAAAAGAATTTCAAGCAGTCAATCGGTGTAGGTATCGTTGACTTAGGCCTTGTGGTTCTGTTTATCTACAACATTAATTTCTATATTGCGGCTATGGAAGCGGACGCAAGCATGGAGAACAAGGCGATGCTTGCAATGTCTCTTGCATTCGGCTTTATAATCTATATGATGCACTTCTACATATATCCCCAGATTGTAGCACTTAATCTTAAACTGCCGCAGATTATAAAGAATTCCTTTATACTTATGGTTGTAGGAATAAAGCGCAGCTTTGCAGGATTTTTTGCAACTGCGGCAATTGTGGTTATAATGGCGCTGGGTTATCCCTACTCCCTTATGGCTCTGCCTCTTGTTCCTGCAGCATGGATGTGCTTTATCGCCACATTCTGTGCATATCCTGTAATACAGAAGCATATAGTTGACCCGTATTATGAGGCAAGAGGGGAGAAGAACCCTGAATATGCCCGTTATGAAACAACAGATGAAGCCCTCTTTGAGGATAAGGGCGGCTTTGAAGAACCCACAGATACATCAGAAAGCAGCAAGCAGGTTCAGCATACCAAAACGGACAAGGTTAAGGTAAAGGGTAAGGTTATCCGCTGAACGTAATTTATGAAAGAGGTTTAATATGAGAGCAGATCTGCATTGTCATACCACATTATCCGACGGCTCCCTCGGCATTGAAGAGGTTATCGCACAGGCAAAGCGAAACAACATTGACTGTCTCGCTATCACCGACCACGATAACTTAGCATCCACATCAAGAGCTGTCATTCTCGGACAGCGCTACGGAATCAGGGTTCTTCCTGCGGTTGAGATTTCCGCAGTTGACACCCAGCGGGGAAGAAAGGTACATATTCTCTGCTATATGCCCAAGAAGCCTGACAGACTTGAAGGCTTATGCCTGCGTACCTGTGAGGCAAGAAAACAGCGTGGAAAGAAAATGGCTCTCAAGGTTATGGAAAAGTACCCTATTGCCCTTGAAAATATTGTCCGCTATGCGGCAGGGGGCAAGGCTATCTATAAGTGCCATATAATGCACGCTCTCATGGACTACGGTTATACAACCGAGCTTTACGGTGAGGTTTACGAATCTCTTTTCAATGCACAGTACGGTTTATGTGCGGAAGAGGTAAAGCACGAAACCGAAAGCAACCCCGATGTCCGCTTTGCCCTTGAGCTTATCCGCTCCGCAGGCGGTACAGCGGTTATCGCACACCCTAAGGTTTACGACAGCTTTGATTTGATTGAGGAGCTTGCGGCGGCTGAAAAGATTGACGGTATCGAGGTTTACCACGAAAGTGCTGATGAAGCCTGCGAAAAGCGTCTTGAAGCACTCTGCGAAAAGTACGGCGTAATGCCTACGGGCGGTTCCGATTTCCACGGCTTCTACAATCATTATGCAATTTCCCTCGGTTACAAGTTCACCCCCGAGGAAAGCGTCAGAAAGATTATTACAAAATTCGAGTCATAAGATTTTTATATAAAAAGAACAAAAGAAAATAAAGGAGGCTTTTTCAATGGATATAAAGGAAGAAGCACTTAAAAAGCATTACGAGTGGCAGGGCAAGATTGAAGTAATCTCCCGTGCCCCCATTGAAACAAGAGAAGACTTGTCCCTTGCATACACTCCGGGTGTTGCACAGGCGTGTCTTGAAATAAAGGATAAGCCCGAATTATCATATGAGCTTACAAGAAGAAAGAATCTTGTAGCGGTAATCACTGACGGTACAGCAGTTCTGGGACTGGGCGACATCGGCGGTCTCGCAGGTATGCCCGTAATGGAGGGCAAGTGCTGTCTTTTCAAGGAATTTGCCGACGTTGACGCGTTCCCTCTCTGCGTAAAGAGCAAGGACGTTGACGAAATCGTGCATACAATCGAGCTTATCGCTGACAGCTTCGGCGGTATCAATCTTGAAGACATTTCCGCACCCCGTTGCTTTGAAATCGAGCGCAGACTCAAGGAAAGCCTCGATATCCCCGTATTCCACGATGACCAGCACGGCACAGCGGTTGTTGTGGGCGCGGCGCTTATCAATGCCGCAAAGTGCGCAGGCAAGAAGCTGTCCGACTTAAGAGTTGTAATAAACGGCGCAGGTGCCGCAGGTATCGCTATTGGCACATTCCTGCTTAAACTCGGCATCGGCGACCTTGTAATGGTTGACCTGTGCGGAATTATCAATCGTGATGATAATTACGAAAATCCTGCACATAATGAAATAAAGCTGATTTCCAACAAGGAATGCCGCAAGGGTACGCTTGCCGATGCAATGGTTGGTGCAGATGTATTTGTAGGCGTTTCAAAGCCGAATCTTGTTACCGATGAAATGGTAAAGAGCATGGCAGATAAGCCCATTATCTTCGCTATGGCAAACCCCACCCCCGAAATTATGCCCGATAAGGCAAAAGCGGCAGGCGCATATATTGTGGGTACAGGCAGAAGCGACTTCCCCAACCAGATTAATAACGTTCTCGTATTCCCCGGACTTTTCAAGGGCGCACTTTCCGTAAGCGCAAAGCAGATTACCGAGGAAATGAAGATGGCGGCGGCTTATGCCATTGCCGCAGTTATCCCCGACGACGAAATCACACCCGAAAATATTATTGCAAGTCCGCTGAACAAGGCGGTTGCCGCAAGCGTAGCCAAGGCGGTAGCCGACAGCTGGACTCAGTCACAGAAATAAGAAAGGAAGCATAAAATGACTTACGAATATACACCCAGAGGCGTATGCGCGCGTAAAATGATAATTGAAATAGACGATGGTATTGTTACAGATGTTCAGGTTATAGGCGGCTGTAACGGCAATTTACAGGGTATCAGTTCTCTTGTAAAGGGTATGCCCGTTGACGAGGTAATAAAGCGCCTTGAGGGTATCAACTGCGGCTTCAAGGGCACATCCTGCCCCGACCAGCTTGCAAAGGCGCTGAAAGAAGCCACAGAATAATGGAATTCTGGGATATTCTTGACGAAAACGGCAACCCGAAAGGCTATACCCACGAAAGAGGAAAGCCTGTCAGGGACGGTGACTATCACCTTGTGGTAGGTATCATGGTAACGACACCTGATAAGCGTGTTCTGCTGACTCTTCGCCACCCCGACAAGCCTCACGGTAATACATGGGAGATAACAGGCGGTTCTGCGGTTGCAGGCGAGGACAGCCTTACTGCGGCACAGCGTGAGCTGAGCGAAGAAACGGGAATTTCCGTCCCCGAGGAAAAGCTTTCCTTCCGCAGAAAATATCTCGGCAACCATGCACTTTATCACCTGTATCATGTTGAAGCGGATATTTCCGAAAAGGATATAGTGCTTCAGGATGGTGAAACCGTTGACGCAAGACTGGTTACTGCGGATGAGTTCAGAAAGCTTACTGCAGAGGGTAGAGTTTGTCCACCCATAGTTGACAGACATTATAACGACATTTTAAAGGAACTTGAAACATGAAGATAGTAGCGGTTGACTTCGGCGACAGCCATACAGGCATTGCCGCAAGCGACTTTATGGAAATGCTTGCAACTCCCGTTTGCATAATCGACGAAAAAAGATTTGAGGTATGCGCGGATAAGGTTGCGGAAAAGATAAAGGAAATCGGCGGTCAGCTGGTAGTTGTGGGAAATCCTATAAATATGAACGGCACCTACGGGCCCCGAAGCGAAAAATGCTGTCAGTTTGCGAACCTGCTCCGTGAGCGTTTAAGCGTTGATGTAGTTATGTGGGACGAACGTTCGACAACGGTAACTGCCCACAATATGATGAACGAAGTAAACAAAAGAGGCAAGAAGCGTAAGGTGGTAATCGATGCAGTAGCGGCGGCGGTTATCCTTGAAAATTACCTTGCATACAGAGCAAACCACAGATAAGGAAATATTATGCGTAAAAAATACAACAGGGAAGAAGAGGATAAGAAATTCCGCAAGCGTGTGACACGCAACTGGATAATTACCATTGTGACCCTGATTCTTATAATAATCTGCTATTATTTTGTCTGACTTGACATTTTTAAAGGGTTATGCTATTATATTTTCAATAAGTAAAGACGTATGAGATATTCAGAGTAACGGATACAAAGCCTTACAGAGAGCCGTGATGGTGGAAATCGGCAGGAAAAGTACCGTGAAAGTGCGTTTATCCAGTCGGCAGGAGGAATAAAGTATTCCTGCACGTAAGACCTGCGTTAAAGGTAATGAGCCTGATAGGATTATCAGGAAAACGAAGTGGAACCGTGTCTGATTATGGCGCCTTCGCAACGGCTTTTGCCTTTGCGGGGGCTTTAATTATTTATAGAGAGGTTTAATATGTTTTTTAAAAATATAAAAGAGGATATTGCGTCCATACGTGCCCGTGACCCTGCCGTACACAGCGACCTTGAAGTATTCTTCCTGTACCCCAGCTTCAAGGCAATCCGTGCTTACCGCAGAGCCCATAAGCTTTACCTTAAGAAGCATTATTTTCTGGCACGATGGATTTCCCAGAATGCCCTCAGGCGCACGGGTATCGAAATCCACCCCGGCGCTACAATCGGCAAGGGTCTGTTCATTGACCACGGAAGCGGCGTAGTTATCGGTGAAACCGCAGAAATCGGCGACAACTGCACAATCTACCAGAACGTAACCCTCGGCGGTACAGGTAAGGACACAGGAAAGCGTCACCCGACCCTCGGAAATAACGTAATGGTAGGCTCGGGCGCACGAGTTTTAGGTCCGTTCAAGGTAGGAGATAACGCCAAGATTGCCGCAAATGCGGTTGTTCTCAGCGAGGTACCGCCCAATTCCACGGCAGTCGGCGTTCCCGCAAGAATAGTGAAGCGTGACGGCGTAAAGGTAAGCCCTGCGGCTGAACTTGACCAGATTCACATTCCCGACCCTGTATCACAGCAGTTCTGCACTATGAATGCACAGATAGACCTGCTTAACGCAAAGATAAAGGAACTTGAAGAAAAGCTTGAAAAATAAGAAAGGACTGACACTATGTATCTCTACAACACCGCAACAAGAAAAAAGGAAGAATTCATCCCCCGTTTTGAGGGCAAGGTAAGTATGTATACCTGCGGACCTACCGTTTATCACTATGCCCATATCGGTAACCTTCGCAGCTACATTATGGAAGACGTACTTGAAAAGTATCTCCGCTTCGTTGGCTATGACGTAAAGCGTGTTATGAACATTACCGATGTAGGACATCTCACCAGTGACGGCGATACAGGCGACGACACGATGCTTAAGGGCGCAAAGCGTGAAAAGAAGACAGTAATGGAAATTGCAAAGTTTTATACTGACGCATTTTTCGAGGACTGCAAGAAGCTGAACATCAAGCGCCCCGATGTAGTTGAGCCTGCAACTCAGTGCATTGACGAATTTATCCGTGTAATTGAAAGTCTTATTGAAAAGGGATATGCCTATGAAGCGGGCGGAAATATATACTTTGACACATCAAAGTTAAAGCAGTACTACATTTTCAATGATTTCAAGGAAGAGGACCTTGCGGTAGGCGTACGTGAAGGCGTTGAAGAGGACAGCAATAAGAGAAACAAGGCAGACTTCGTGCTCTGGTTCACAAAGTCCAAGTTTGACGACCAGGAATTAAAGTGGGAAAGTCCCTGGGGTATC
>CAZGRB010000069.1:0-1716 GCA_964527695.1 uncultured Ruminiclostridium sp. | reverse complement strand
TGCCGCCAATTATTTGGGAGGCAAATACTTGGCGGATTGTTCGCTTTATGTCACGGTGGAACCGTGTGTGATGTGCGCAGGAGCCATTGCCTGGTCGCAGATGGCGCGGTTGGTCTTTGGTGCAGCGGATGAAAAGAGGGGGTATCGGCTATCCCGGCTGGCATATCGAATGCTCCTGCATCAGCATGAAGCATTTAGGCGAATACCTTGACATTCACTGCGGCGGTATCGATAACGCGTTCCCCCACCACACAAACGAAATTGCACAGTCTGAAGCATATCTCGGACACGAATGGTGCAAATACTGGTTCCACATTCTCCACCTGAACACAAACAGCGGTAAGATGAGCAAGTCCAGCGGTGAATTTTTAACCGTATCTCTCCTTGAATCAAAGGGTTATGACCCTCTTGTATACCGCTTCTTCTGCCTCCAGTCCCATTACAGAAAGTCTCTTGTATTCACATACGAGAATCTTGACAATGCCGCTGTTGCATATAATAAGATTGTAGCTAAGACAGCTTCATTCCTTAAGGGTGAACAGGGTGAAATTGAAAAGGATAAGTATGACGAGCTTATGATGGCTTTCAAGGAAGCGCTCAATAACGACCTCAACACCTCTCTTGCAATCACCGTTGTTCATTACACGCTCAAAGCTGATACAACAAATGCAACAAAGCTTGCTCTTTTAAAGGAGTTTGATAAGGTGCTCGGTATCGGTCTTATTGAAGCTGCTGAAAAGGCAGGCAACGAGGAAAAGGGCGATGACCTTCCTCAGGAAATCCTTGACCTTGCCGCACAGCGTGCAGAAGCAAGAAAGGCGAAGAATTTCGCCCTTGCAGATGAACTCCGTGACAGAATTACCGCAATGGGTTATATTATTGAGGAAACAAGACAGGGTACAACTATCAAAAAGGCTTGACTAAAGGCTGAATTTATTATATAATAAAGACACCATAGGAATTTATGCCTATGGTGTCATTTGTTTAATGTGAGGAACTTTATGAAGAAATTATTTATCGCAATTGCCGTAATCAGCGTTATCATTGCACTTGTTATGCTTTCCGCAATGCAGGCAGGTACAAGCAGCAACGCAATGACAAGCTATAATTTTGATGAAATGGATTTAATCCAGCTTGAAGAGCCCAAGGAAGGTCAGATGATGGCAGTCATTGATACAACCGAGGGTGTAATCAAGGCTGTTCTTTATCCCGAATACGCTCCCAATACCGTCGATAATTTTGTAAACCGTGCTAACGAGGGTTTTTACGACGGTAAAGAGATATATGCAATTATCAATGAAAGTCTTTTCCTGACAGGTTCATACAACGAAGAGGGAACACAGGGCTACACAAATGACGGTAACCCTATCGCCAATGAGAATAATGTGGATTTATGGACATTCAAGGGTGCTCTCTGTTCATACAGCGGTCAGACAGGCTACGGCGACAGCCGCTTCTATATTGTTGACGAGTATCCTATTACTGATGAAGAATATGAAGAGCTTCGTTCCAGAAAGAACGACGAGGGCGAGCAGATTGTGCCTGAGGAACTGCTGGAGGCTTATGACGAGCATAAGGGAATAATCCACCTCGCAGGTATCAACACTGTATTCGGTCAGACAATCGAAGGCTTTGACGTTATTGAAAAAATATGCGGAAGTGAATATGATTCCGAAACCATGCACCCTGTAAACGAAATTAAAATAAATTCCATAA
>CAZGRB010000068.1:0-10878 GCA_964527695.1 uncultured Ruminiclostridium sp. | reverse complement strand
GCGAAATTCTTGTTGATGATATTAATGTACGAATGATGAAGCTTAAAGAGCTGCGAGGCAGTATCGGCGTTGCAACTCAGGATGTTCTCCTTTACTCCGATACAATTGACGGAAATATCTGCTTCGGTAATGTTGACCTGCCCGAGGAAGAGGTGCAGAAATACGCAAAGGCGGCAGACGCACACAACTTTATCCTTAAAACTGCCGACGGTTATGACACCATTATCGGCGAACGAGGTGTAGGACTTTCAGGCGGACAGAAACAGAGAATTTCTCTTGCCCGTGCTCTGGCGGTAAAGCCCTCTATCCTCATTCTCGATGATACGACCTCCGCTGTTGACCTTGAAACCGAGAGAAATATTCAGGAAGCTCTGGCAAATCTTGACTTCCCCTGTACAAAGATTATTATTGCACAGCGTATTTCCTCCGCCAAGGACGCTGACCGTATTATTATCCTGAAAGACGGTAAAATTGCCGAAATGGGCACTCACGATGAACTTATAAAGACAGGCGGCTACTACAGCGAAGTCTATGAGTTACAGAAATAGAAAGGACGGCGGTTTAAATGGCAAGAAATAAATTCGATATTGACGAGACTCTTGAAACCCCCTTTGACATACGGCATTTAAAGCGTGCCCTTGTCTATGCGGCAAAATATAAGGTTCGGATTTTCAAGTCACTGGCTCTCAGCGCCGTTGCGGTAATAATAGGTCTTATTTCTCCCCTTATTACCCAGTATGCGGTTGACAACTGTATGAAAAGCACTGCGGATATTCCCATGCTTGCCCTTTGTGCAGCAGCTTTCCTCTTATGTATTGTGGTAAGTACTATTTTTACAAAAATCCGTGCAAAAATGATGACTCAGGTAGGTCAGGACATTATTTATGATATCCGCCGTGACCTTTTCAGGCATATGCAGGAGCTGCCCTTTGAATATTACGACAGCAGACCTCACGGAAAAATCCTCGTGCGTATTGTAAACTACATTAATTCAATTTCCGACCTTATGACAAACGGTATCATAAACTTTGTGCTGGAAATTTTCAACCTGCTGTTTATTATCATTTTCATGTTCTTTGTCTGCTGGCAGCTGGCTCTGGTAGTTCTTGCAGGACTTCCTGTTTATGCTCTTGTTATCTTCAGCATCAAGAACAAACAGCGTAAGGAATGGCAGGCAGTTTCAAACAAAAGCTCCAACCTGAACGCTTATCTTCACGAAAGCATTGTCGGAGTTCAGATTTCTCAGATGTTCACCCGTGAAGATGTAAACGCTGAAATCAACGACAAGCTTGCAAAAGCTTACCGCAAGGACTGGATGAAGGCAGTTGCATACAGCAACCTTATCTGGCCCTCTACCGATACGGTTTCCATTATTACAAGAGGTGCAATCTATACGGTTGGCTTACTTGGTATGCCCGGTATCTCTCTTGGTACAATCCTTGCAATGGGTAACTACTGCGCACGTTTCTGGCAGCCGCTTATGAACCTTTCCAACCTGATGAACACCTTCATAAATGCGGTTGCTTATCTTGAGCGTATCTTTGAAATGCTTGACGAGCCTGTTACCGTATGCGATAAGCTTGAAGCAAAGGAACTTCCCAAAATCAAGGGTGATGTTCATTTTAAGAATGTTACCTTCCGTTACGAGGAAGGAATTGATATTTTAAAGGATGTAAGCTTTGACGTTAAGGCAGGCGAAAGCATTGCCCTTGTCGGCCCTACGGGTGCAGGTAAAACCACTATCGTAAGTCTCCTCTCACGCTTCTACAATATTAACGGCGGTGAAATTCTCATTGACGACAGCAATATAGCCGATGTGACCTTACATTCTCTCAGAAGTCAGATGGGAATTATGCTTCAGGACAGCTTCATTTTCAGCGGTACTATTCTTGACAATCTCCGCTACGGCAGACTTGATGCTTCCCTTGAAGAAGCACAGGAAGCCTGCAGGGTTGTGGGCGTTCACGATTATATAATGTCCCTGAAGGACGGCTACGACACTGTCGTAAGCGAGCGCGGTGCAGGGCTTTCTCAGGGTCAGAAGCAGCTTATTGCACTTGCGAGAACAATTCTTTCCGACCCCAAAATTCTTGTGCTGGATGAAGCTACCTCTTCTATTGACGCAAAGACTGAACGTTATCTTCAGAACGGTATCAATCACCTGCTCAAGGGCAGAACCTCCTTTATTATTGCCCACAGACTTTCCACAATCAGAAGCTGTGACAAGATTATGTATATCAATAATAAAGGTATTACCGAAGCAGGCTCTCACGATGAGCTGATGGCAAAGAAGGGCGATTATTATAAGCTTTATACAGCACAGGCAGTATGAGGCGAGCTTCGAGAAAAATATTTACACAGAAATTTCAACGGGGGAAGCCTTTCTGAAGAAAGGTTATCCCCCGTACCCCTTTCCAAAGACTTTTAATTCTCCCTTCGCTCGGCTTTGAGACTACATAAAGAATAATGGCGGAATCGCACTATCTGCGACTCCGCCGTTAAACTTTTTATTATGTTCTCACCGACCTTTAAAAAGGCGGTTATGCCGGAGGCGGCTCGCCTCCCGCCGACGCTGTCGGCTTAGCCTACGATACCTGAACGTTCAACACCTTCGATGAAGTTTTTCTGAAGGAAGATGTACATAATCAGAATCGGAAGAATTGAGAGTAAGCATCCGCTTTCTATCCATACCAGCCAGTCGGAAGGAATACCCGTAGGTGTACCGCCGTTGAAATAGGACGAAATTGTTGTATAAAGGTTGCTTACCTGAAGTGCGATTGTGTTGGACTTTGTAAAGAACATACCCGAAACGTAAGAGTCATTCCAGTACCATACTACCGAGAAGATAAATACGGTTAAGAAGGAGTTACTTGCATTGGGGACCATTACCTTTACGAAAGTCTCGAAAGGTCCGCAGCCGTCGAGGTATGCAGCGTCTTCAAGTTCCTTGGGAAGTCCTCTGAAGAACTGACGGAATAAGAAGATGAACAGACCTGCACGGATACCGTTACAGAAGAATGCCTGTAAGTAAAGTGCCCAGGGAGAGTCTGCAAGGTTGAGAGCTTCGCCCGAAATAAGGGAAATAAGTCCGAAGGGGTCGAAGTATCTGAACTGCATGAACTGGGGGATTAAGATAACCTGTGTAGGTACGATAATCTGCATGATTACAATTGCAAAGAAGATTCCCTTGCCCTTGAACTTGAATCTTGCGAAACCATAGCCTGCAATTGAGCAGGTGAGAACCTGAATCAGGGAGCACACTACGTTTACACTTACTGTATCCCATACAAGCTTGGGGTAGTCGATAGCCATCCATGTTTCAACAAGGTTGTCAATCATTACTGTCTTAGGAATCCAGAGAATCGAGGGGTCAGTCATTTCTGACTGAGGTCTGATTGCACAGGAAATCATGTAAAGCATGGGGTAAAGAATTACGAACGCAAGTCCGAACAGAATAAGGAAACGGAACACAGGCCATACCTTTTCGGAAAATCTTCTGCCGAGGATTCCACGGTAGTGCGCCTTTTCGCCCTCATTATAAGTGCGATAGTTCTTGATGATTTCCCAGCTGCTGATGTGGAACTGGCTGAGACGCTTCTTTTCTTCCTTTTTAATCTGACGCTTGGACTTTTTCTTTCCGTTTTCGTCGTAAAGTTCAATCTTGTGTGCCTTGGGAGCTTCTTCCTTTACGGGTTCCGCCTCGGGCACTGTTGTTTCAACAGCTTCGGAAACTGTTTCTTCCGCTGTTTCGCTTTCCACAGCGGAGATAATTTCTTCTGCTGCTTCAGCTGTTTCTGTCATATCAGGAGTAACATCTGTGCCTGATACAACTGTTTCTTTTTCAAATTCGTTGTTATCCACTGAAGTTCCTCCTTGATTAATCTACCTGATAGAAAATGAATTTTGATACAATTGCTGAGATAATACCGAGGATTACCGCTACAATTGCAAAGTATGCCCACGCCATAGCTGACGAGAAGCCGTATTCCCATGCTCTCGCATAGCTCATAACCTGCTGCATTACAGGGTTGTCGGTCTTTACGAAAGCGTCGATAACCGTGTAGATGAGGTTTACGAAAATCATAGGCGAGATTGTGGGGAATGTTATCTTCCAGAAGAATTCCCAGCCTGTAGCACCTTCCATGGAAGCTGCTTCCTTTGCAGAAACGGGAATCTGCTGTAAAGCAGAGATGAAGATAAGAATCTGGATACCTGAATCCCAGATAAGGTTCAGGATTGTTTCAGTTACAGTCGTGATAGCTTCTGTAAAGGACTGGCTGATGTTTGTAAGTCCCATGAACTTCAAGAACTCATCAACGAAGTCGGCCTGGAACAGTGAGCTGAACTGAGCAGCATCACCTACGCCTTGTGCCAGCATATCACCATTGATAACCTGAAGTACAGGACCCGTTGCGATAAGTACCGGCAGGAAGAAGACTGCTCGTGCAAAGCCTCTGCCCTTGAAGTTATCATTTAAGAGGAGAGCTACGAAGAGGGAGAATACGAGAACCAGCGGAACTGTATAAGCTGTTTCCACAAGGGAGTCAACTAAGTTCTGAGGGTAATCTGCGTTTTCTGTAAATGCCTTCTTGTAGTTTCCGAAATTATTCCACTCGGTATAGATACCGGGGCCGTCCATTCCGTACTGCTCCATAACTGCAGGCTGGCTTACAAGCTCAGTGTAGCTTAAGGAGTACCAGAGGGACTGTACCAGAGGAATAAGGAACATATAGATTACGCCGACAATCCAGAGGGCAATAAATCCATATCCGTAAAGACCCTTTTTACGCTCATAGGAAATCTTGCTTTCCTTGATTTTCTTTTCTTCACGGGGTTTTCTGCGTCTGATGTCAACCTCGCCTGCTGCGTTGAGAGCTGCAGCGGAAGCTGTCATATGACCTGCATACTTTCTTTTGGGTGCTTCTTCCGTTTCAGGGGTTTCTTCTACGGTTTCGGCTGCTTCGGGAGCTTCGGAAACAGTTTCTTCTGCTTCAGCTTCCGATTCAGATGTAACAGACACGAGTTCTTCTGTTTCCAGTTCTTCGCTTCTGTCTTTTTCAAAATCGTTCATTATTCACTAACCCCCAATCCGTAAGCCGACAAATCATAAGAAGTACCGTTTACCTTTACTTCGTCTGTGTCAATATTTACATAAATTGTTGTACCATTCTCAAATGTGGACTGGTACTCATGATTGCTGATTCGCTCATACTCTGTGATGTAGGAATCGGAAACGCCTGCAATAATGTCGTTGAAAAGCTTATATTCGCCTGCTGCTGTATCTGTCCAACCTTCATAGTTGCTATAGTAGAGTTCGTCATATGTGCTGTCTGCAAACTTATTTGGCTGCTTATACATCATCTCGTAATGAACAGCTGTACCTGTTACAAGAGAAAGGAGTCTGAGTTCCTTTGCGTCTGCACTCTTATTGACTGCCTTTGAAGAGAAAGGAACAAGTCCGTGGAGAACCATCTGAGCAAAGGGAATGTCATAATCAAAGATGTCGTAGTTTGAGGAGTAGAGCGGAATATCCTTGATGTAATCAGCGTACTTGAGCACGTACTGATTAGCATTTTCGGTCATAATTGTAAGACCGCTGTCTGAAAGCTGCTGATAACCTGCTTCAATAATTTTCTTGGCGTCAGTTCTTGTGATATAAGCTCTGCCCTCGGAATTTGTACGGCTGAAGTCACTGTAAAGTGTGTAGGAAGCCTGATTGAGGGAGATACCTGTTGCGCCTTCACTCTTGAAGGAATTAACGAGCTTTGTAAAGATGTCTGTGAAATAATAAGGAGAGAGAATTGTCCAGCTGTCCTTTGTTTCGTGAGGTAAGCCGAACGCAAGCTCAAAAGGAGTCTGTGTTGCGTAGGAATTTGTAATCTGCTTGGAAGCGTTCAGTGTGAAGCTGTAGCCGTTACCGCTTTTTTCAAATTCCATGATATCGCAGCTGGGGAAAAGTTCATAACCCATTTCGGAAACGTGGGCTGCAAGCTTTTCGTAATCGCTCTTGCCGCCGAGCTTTGAAGAATATTCAAAGGTAGATGCAACCTTGCCCTTGATACCTGCTGTGTTGAAATCCTCGTAGATAATCTTGATATTGCTGATACCACGGGATTCAAGCTCGCCGAGAATAATAAGTGCTTCTTCATAGGTTGTAGCTGTTGTCTGAATTTCAACAGGGAAACCGAGAATAGACTGTTCCTTTACTGTTCCGCCGTAAAGTGTAAGGTAGAAAGGAGCGTCGTTTGCCTTTGTGCTCTTTTCAACGCCGATGTCGTTGATAAGATAATTTCTGTAGGTTTCGGCAACATCAACGTATGTCAGTTCTGCACCGCATACAGGATAGTAGGAAACGGAAACGTCACCTGTCTTGATGCCCTTGTTTTCATAAACAGTCAGCGGGTCATTGCTGCTGCCCATGAAGTACTTATCTGTTGTACGGAGAGCAAATTCAAACCATGCGTTGTTAAGGTTTGTAACGTTCTGACCTGTTACCATTGCGTGAACACTTGCGTATTCTTCACCATTGGAAGCAATAGCAACAAGAGCGTTATCCTCGCTGCCCTCTGTGATGCGTCCGAAGACGGGCAATGTAACCTGTTCCGTTACTGCGGGAGCCTGAAGAAGACCAACCGCTAAATCTCTGCCGTAAACCTTGCCCTCGTATGTATTTACGTCACCTGCTGCGGCATTGTTGTTATAGTTGATAACTGCGCCGGAGCCGTCGGGAACAATAATCATACCTTCGTCTTCCCTATCGGTTGCACCGAGGTTTTCGAGAATATTTACAGCGAGAATCTGATAACCTGTAAGACCGTCTTCTGTGTTCTGAGGACGGTTTTCAACAATTTCGTCACCGGGAACGGTAGCTGTGAAGTGGTCATCCTCAAGAGTGATTTCAAGAGGAACAACGATTTCATACTTGTTGAATGTAAAGGTAATCTTTATACCGTTGTCAATCTTTTCAATATTCTTCTTGACATTGCTGTCATAGGCTCTGGCTGTTTCAATAGCCTTACTTTCTGTGCCGACAACTTCAATTGTCATAAGAGTATTTCTTCTGCTGAGCTGCACCTTTTCGTCTGCAGCTGTATCGTAGAAGCTCGACCACCACTTGTAGCCGTTTGCCTTGTTCTCTACTGCGAAGGTTACATCATCTTCGTTTACATAGAGAGCAAGCTTATCGTTTTCTGCCATGAGTGTCATTGCGGCAAAGGCTTCGTCCTTTGTGGCAATGTCCTCTTCTTCCTCTTCTTCAGCAGTTTCGGTTACTTCTGTAGAAGCTTCCTCGGTTGCTGCAGCGGGTTCATCTTCGGACCATGCGGGTACCTGAGCGGCAGAAACGGCGATAGCAGCTGCCAATGCAGCGGATAAGAGCTTTTTCCTTAATTTTATCATTTTTACACCACCATTTTTCTGAGTTTGACTTATCGCGCGGACTAAATACTGAACCTATAAAGAAGCTCTGTATAGATTGAGTATCCGAATACGAACACCTGCTGGAACAGGGTAAGTAATAATACTGCAAGGAAAAGGATAATAGCCATTGCAACTACTGTAAAGATTATAGCTACAAGGGTCTTTGGAACAGAATACTGATGAACGGTCTTCATTGCGGAAATAATGAGTATCAGAGACCATGCAAGACCTAAATATTCAAAGAAGAACATAAAGCCTGATTCTGTTCTTAAAAGGAAGTTACTTGCGATAATGCAGATAACCTGTGTAATCAGGTAAGGTACCAGAGCGTAGGCAGAAACACAGAAAATGTTTTTCATTGTGCCTTCGCCGTCGAATAAGGTACACAGTGACCAGTTGCCCACTACCCATGTAAGGAAGAGGATAACTGAAGAGGAGAAGTAAGGTACGATATTGAATACCTTTACATATGTGTCATTGAAAAGGAAGCCGGTAAGCTGTGCGTCAGCAACACTTATAAGGAAGAACGCAATTACGATTACCCATGCAACCTTCATGTTGTAGGCTTTTTTCCATCTCAGGTCGTCAAAGCCTTCAAATGGGTGTCTTGCTACATAAAAAGGCCATTTCCATGCAGGCATATCCAAATCAAAATTCATTAATTCGTACCTCCTGTCTTTGCTTTACCTTTTTTCTTTGCCATGCGTTTCTTCACATAGCTTATAATTATCATTGCTACAATGAGTACAATAACAACGGTCATTACCCATGTGAAGTTTGCTCTGATAACTTCAATTCTGTAGCTCTTGAATGCTCTGTTGTAACCTCCTCTGGAGTTGCGGTAGAAGTAATCAAGTGCTGTTTCATAATCGCCCTGGTTAAGATATGCGTTACCGAGACCGATATATGCGAGCCAGTAGTTTGAGTCACGGCGGAGAACTTCTTCCCAGGGGCCCTTTGCTTCATCATAAAGACCTTCGTTGAAGAGGTAAATAGCGTTCTGAACAATGCCGCCGAATTCTGTCTGACCGAAGATTGTCACGCTGTTCTTACGTGAGTCAAGTACATAAACCTTTCCGTTGTAGGATTCAACTGCGGAAACGGAAGTGAATGTACCCTTCTGTGTTCCCTTGCCGCCGAAGATGAACAGCAGGTCACATTCGTTTGTGTACTGGAAAACTCTGCCTGTTGCAAAGTCGAGAAGGTAGATATTGCCTTCTTCGTCCACGTCCACGTCACAGATAGCGTTTGCGTAATTCTTACCCTTGTAATAACGGGTAGCATAGTCACCGTAGGTATATTCGTCATAGCCTAAGTTTGTGAAGATGTTTGTACCTGCGGGGTTAAGCTTCTTTAAAATATCCGTATCAGATGTTCTTGTTTCTGTTACAGTGTAGATAAAGCCTTCCTGGTCGATATCAACGTTGGAGATTTCGATTGATACGTTACGGCGCATTGCGATAATCTGCTCACGTGTGTAGATAAGCTTCCAGAACTGCTGAGCGATAACCTCTGCGGTAGCGTTTACTCGGTTTGCACCGTAGTAGCCGTTGAATGTACCGTCAGCGGAGAACTGAACTGTACCCTGTGTGATAGAAGGGATAACAACGTAAACGTTGAATGCTGAGTCAACGATAACCTTATTGGGGTTGTAGGTAACCTGAGAGTCATATACGTCACCCGAAGGTCTTGTATATTCCATTTCAATTTCAAGGTCTTCGTTGAATGCAACTACTCTTTCGTTAGCCGAGTCAGCAACATAGATAAGAGTGTGATCGTTCTTGTCGGTTCTTACATAAATACCCATAGGAACGTTGAAGGTAGTTTTCTTGATCTTGCTGTCTGCTTCGGGGTAGCTTTCGCTGTAGGTAAGTGTGTCGATAATCTGTACATTATCAGGATTGAAGCTTTCATCTGTAACAACGATTCTGTTGTTCTTTGTATCAACAATATAGAACTTTCCTGTTTCGTTGTGAACAAATAAGTCGTTAGGCTCGGAAAGTGCTTCCGCACCCATTTCTGCTCCCGTAACAACGTCATCAACTACGAAGCCGTTCTGTGACGGAATGGGGTCTCCCCACCAGTCGTAGTTATATCCGATGTACGGTTCATCAGCCGACGCATTCACAACAAGAGAGGAAGCTGCGACTGCCGCAACACAGATAAAAGCGGTAAGTTTTTTGATAAACCGCATTAAAATCATTCCTTTCTCAATTAGTTTAGTCTTTCAGACCGCTGGATGCCATTGTTTCAACTACTGAACTCTGACAGAATACGAACAGTAACATAGGCGGTATCATAAGGATTACAACTGCTGCCGCAGCAACACCCGCACGGGCGATACCGGAAGCTGTAATCTGCTGTAAAACAGTCGGAATAGGTTTTAATGCTTCATTATAAATGAATGAGTAACCTGTAATCTGCCATGCGCCGTTGAATGCGAAAATCATAAGTGTAAGCCATGCAGGCTTTACGTTAGGCATTACAATCTGCCAGCAGATTCTTGTATGACCTGCGCCGTCAAGGTGAGCGGCTTCAATCATAGCGTCGGGAATCTGACCCATAAACTGACGCATAAGGAACAGACCCATAGGAGTTGCGATAAAGGGGAGTGTGATTGCAAGATATGTATCGATGAGACCGATTGTTGCCATTACCATGTACTGCATGATAAAGAGTACGGTACTTGTAAACAGGAGGGCTACTTCGATAATCTTGTTAAGCGCCTTCTTTCCGGGGAAGTTTACCTTTGAAAGTGCATAAGCTGCGGAAGAGGAGAAGATTAACTGTGCTGCTGTAACAACTACTGCTACGAAAACAGAGTTAAAGATATAACGGGAGAAGGGCACCCACATATTTGAAGCTGTATTGATAAGGTCTACAAAGTTCTGGTTTGTAGGAGACATAGCATAAAGCTTCGGGGGGAAGAGGAAGAGTTCTTCCGGGGGCTTGATGGACTGAACGATTGAAAGATAAATCGGGAAAAGCATGAACAGTCCGAGTAATGTTAAGAGTATAAATATGGCAATATCGCCGCCGAGGCTTCCGCCATATTTTTTTCTGGATTTTTTTATCCTCATGACTACCGTCCTTTCAGAAATTTATTTTAGTGGAATTAAGTATCAAGGTACTTACCGAGTATCTTCTTGATGCCCCAGTTAGCTATAAGCATTACTGCGAATAATACGAAGCATATTGCGGAAGAATAACCCATTTCGTATCTGATGGAACCGTAGTCGAATGCGTGAGTCATAATTGTATGACCTGCATAGTCGGTTGTAGGGAATGCTGTTAAGAATCTACCGATGTCACCTGCGGTAAAGGAGCTTGTAATCTGCATTACGGCAGCGAATAAAAGCTGCGGACCCATAGCGGGGATTGTAACATAGATAAGTTCCTGCGCCCTGTTCTTGATACCTTCGATAGCACCTGCCTCGTAACGGTCACGGGGAATACCCT
>CAZGRB010000067.1:0-11009 GCA_964527695.1 uncultured Ruminiclostridium sp. | reverse complement strand
TTTCAACTGTCAAGACAAGCGTTGAACTGCTGAAATCAGGCGTCGGCAGTTTCGGTATCATTGTTGGCTGCTGCGTTCTTTTTCCGGTGCTTATTGATGCGATGTGTTACAGATTTTTTCTTTTCCTTGTTGGTGTTATAAGCGATGTTTTTGATGCGGATGATGTAAGCAGAATGATAAAATGCGGTGAAAATGTTATGTCGATAGTTATTTCAATAATTGTTTGCTTTATTGTTTTTCTGACTGTTTCGACGGCTTTGATGCTTATGATTTGCCGCCAGTAAAGGTGATTATATGAATGATATCCTGATAAATATATGTATAGCAGCAATTATTACGTCAATTTTTAAAATTTTGATTCCCGGCGAAACGCATAAGGAGCAGTTGCGTCTTGTAATATCATGTTTCTTTATAATTACAATAATGAATATGTTTATGAATAATACAGAATTTGCAGAAATAAAGGAAATATTTGAAACAAAAGCAATATATAATGATTACAGGCAGGATTATGAAAAGCAAACCGCCGATGAATTGGCTAATAATCTTCGCAAACAGCTTTTTTCAGAACTGGAAAAAGAGAATATTATACCTGAAAAAATATATATTGACATTAATATTTCAGATAATTCAAGCATATCTATTAGTACAATAAGGCTTGTTTTTCCGGATAAAAACACTTATGAAGCTGAAAGGGCGGTGAAAATAGCGGAATATTACACAGGAAACGAGATAAAGGTAGAGCTGGAGGAACAATAATATGAACGGAATTTTAAGCATTAATGAAATTAAAGAACTGTTCCGAAGTGAAAAATCAATAAAAATTATTCTTGTTATCGGCGCTGTTCTCGTTCTGTTCATTGCGTTCAGCGGATTATCTGCTGATGACAGCAATAAAGGTGATAATCAGCTTTTTAATTATGAAAAGCAGGCAGCATATGAGGAAGCGCTAGAAAGCAAACTTGCCAGGGTTCTGTCAGAAATTGAAGGAATCGGGGAAATGAGCATAATGATAACTCTTGATTCCTCTGAGGAAAATACGTTTGAAAACAATAATGATGAACCCGCATACATCAAGGCACCTGCTGTAAGGGGCGTGATTGTCGTATGCGACGGCGGCGACAATGTGATAATCAAGGAAAAGGTTATAACAGCAATTGCGGGAGCATTCGATATCAGTACGACACACATAAGTGTAATAAGATAACAAAAGGAGAAATCAACAATGAAAAGAATCAACTTAATAATCGGAAAAAAACAGATAATAATGACAGGTCTTGTAGTATTGCTCGGCGTGGCAGTTTATGCCAACTATCTCCAGTCCGTAAATTCGGTTGATATTGCTGAACAGAGTATAGAAAGCGGAAATTACGGAGATGTTCAGTTTGTTTCATCCGATATTTCAGGCAAAACCGAAATTACAGTTTCAAGTACAGCTTCAGATGAATATTTTGCACAGGCAAGACTTGACAAACAGCAGAGCAGGGACGAAGCTGTTGAAGTTCTTCAGAGTTTTTATTTCGGCGGCGATTCTACCCAAGAAGAACTTGCAGTTATTGCACAGGATGTTATTGAAGTCGGTAACTACATAGAAACAGAAACAAAAGTGGAAAATCTGCTTAAAGCCCAGGGATTCGCTGAAGCGTTATGCTATCTTTCCGATACAAGTGCTAATGTAATTGTAAAAACGACAGGACTTGATTCTGCACAAGCTGCACAAATTAAAAGCACACTTTTAGGTGAAATTGCTATACCTGTAGAAAATATTACAATTCTTGAAGTAAAATAGTTGTACATTTCGTTTTTTTGTGTTATAATGTATTTGTAATAATGTATACTTATGCTGTTTTGCATTTTTACAGCTGAATTAACATAAAAAATCCCATAAACGGAGTTTAATCCGGGAAAGGTGCATACTATGAATAATAAAGAAAAAAAGGTTACAGGTACACTTAAAGTTTCTGAGGATGCAATTATAAGAATTGCTGAATCAGCATCTGCTGAGATAAAGGGAGTTGTTCTTTCTGCTTCCGATAAGCTTGCGGTGATAAGCCCCAGATCAAGTATCGGTGAAAAAATTATAACACCCATTACCGTGAAATTTTCTTCCGATTCCGTCTCTGTGAACCTTACCATTGTTATTTCAGATAATGCCAAAGCCTCAGAAGTATCCAGAGCTGTTCAGAACAATGTTAAATCTGCCGTTCAGAGCATGACCGGAATTGCTGTATCAAAGGTCAATGTCACGGTTGCCGGAATAAGTTCCGAAAAATAACGAATACCCCTCCCGAAATCGGGAGGGTAGCTTGGCGTTAAGGGGAATATAATATAACAGTTGAAAGGAAAGATAAAATGACAAGACGTGAAATAAGAGAAGCGGTTTTTCTTCTTCTTTTCCAGAATGAAATCAGCGGAATTGCAATAGATGAAACTGCAGAATCATGTGTAGATGCTTTTGATATGGAGCTTAACAATGAAGTAAAGGACATTTCAGAAAAAATTGTGCTGAAATACAGCGAAATTGATGAAATAATCGGAAAATACAGCGAAACTCGTGAAGTATCACGCATTTCGAATATCAATAAGACAATTTTAAGACTTGCAATATACGAAATCAACTATTGCCCGAATGTTCCTGATGTTGTTGCAATAAATGAAGCAGTTGAGCTTTCAAAAAAATATGCTGAAAAAAAGGACAGCGGCTTTATAAATGCCGTTCTTGGCAGCTGTATAAAGGATAAAAATGACAATAAATAAACCTTTTACAGTAACAGTGTCACAACTTAACAGAAGGATAGCTCTTATGTTTAAGGGCGAAAAATCATTTTCCGATCTTTATGTCAAGGGCGAAATTTCAAACCTTACTATCCACTATAAGTCAGGACATATTTATTTTTCTATTAAGGATGAGTCAGCAGCAGTAAAAGCGGTTATGTTCCGTTCATATGCTGAAAAACTCGATTTCGTCCCTCAGGAAGGAATGGCAGTAATCATTCGAGGCTCGGTTCAATGTTACGAAAGGGACGGACAATACCAGCTATATGCATCGGAAATAATTCCTGACGGTATCGGTTTACAGGCTGCCGCATTAGCGCAACTAAAAACTAAACTCGAAAAAGAAGGATTATTTTCGCAGAAAAGAGAATTACCTCAATTTCCTGAGAAAATCTGTGTTATTACTGCTGAAACAGGAGCGGCAATTCAGGATATAATCAATATAATCGGCAGAAGATTTCCTCTTGTTGAAATTAAGCTTCTTCCTGTGCTTGTTCAAGGGGAAAAAGCACCCGATTCAATTGTAAAGGCATTTGAAAAGTCAGGAAAAACTGGTGCTGACCTTGTTATTTTCGGCAGGGGAGGCGGCTCAGCCGAAGATTTATCTGCATTTAATAACGAGAGTGTGGTTCGTGCGGTTTTTAATTGCAGTATCCCTACAATTTCCGCTGTCGGACACGAGACTGATTTCACTTTGTCAGATTTTGCCGCTGATTTGCGTGCACCTACTCCAAGCGCTGCGGCTGAACTGGCTGTTCCTGATATAGGCGAACTTATGTTGTCGATAAATGATTCAGCAGTGTATCTTAAAAGCCGTATTTCAGAAATTATCGGATATTATAGTACTGCTGTTGATTTACTATCAAGCAGAATAGAAGCTAAAAATCCTATTAATACAATTTCATTGAATGAACGGATGCTCGATTCTGTTTTCGGTGAAATATCAGAAAATTTCAGATTGCTTATAACTTCAAAGGAATATGCACTTTCAGAAACTGCTTCTGTGATTGAAGCACTTAATCCGCTTTCGGTTCTTTTGAGAGGTTATTCTATCGTTTATAGGAAAGATGAAATAATATCGTCAGCAAATAAATTAAAAACAGGCGATGAAATCAGAATACATCTCAGTGATGGCGAGATAAATGCAATTATTGCAGAATAACCGGAGGGTATAATGAAATTTGAGGAAGCATATAAGAGACTAAACGAAATATCCGCAGAAATGGAGAAAAGCGAACTCCCGCTTGAACAAGCTGTAAATTTATACTCAGAAGCGGCAAAACTTGTTGAAATCTGCAAAAAAGAAATTGAAACCGCTAAATTAAAAATAACAAAGGAATAAAATGGAAAAACTTCAGAATTATATTGAATATATTGAGAACAATCTTTTTTGCTTCATTTCTTCGGCTGATGTAAAGCAGAAGAAAGTAAACGAAGCTATGAAATACAGTTTGAGTGCAGGAGGAAAAAGAATACGTCCTGTTCTTGCGCTGATTTTCTGTGAAATGTGCGGAGGAAGCAGGGAAAACGCATTACCTGTTGCCTGTGCAATTGAATATATGCATACATTTTCATTGATTCATGACGATCTTCCTTGTATGGATAATGATGATTTCAGACGTGGAAAGCCAAGCTGTCATATGGCATTCGATGAATATACCGCATTACTTGCAGGAGATGCACTTGCAATAAAGCCTTCGGAAATCATCGCCGAAGCGGCAATTGCAGGAAAAATAAGCTGCAAGTCCGCTGTGAAATGCATATCTTACCTTGGAAAAGCTGTCGGCACTGATGGCATGATAGGAGGACAGCAGATTGATGCTGACACAAACGGCTGCATTGAGGAATGTAATGAAATTCTCTCAATGTATTCAATGAAAACCTCTGATTTGCTTAAAGCGGCTTGCTGCTGCGGAGTATTATGTGCAGAAAACGAAAATGAAACAGAGTTGCTTGAAGCAGCCGAAAAATATGCTTTAAATCTGGGACTTGCTTTTCAGATAATTGACGATATTCTCGATATGACAAGCACTACAGAAATTCTCGGTAAACCCGTTGGAAGTGATCTGAAGTCACAGAAACACACTTATGCTTCAATTGTAGGTATTGAAAAAGCAAAAGAAAAGGCTTCCGAACTCACCTGCAGTGCTATCAAAGCGCTTGAAAAGTTCGATAATAACGATTTTGTAAAAGAACTTACAAATAATTTACTCAATAGGAACAAATAAATCTTCCTTTTTTAACGGAAGACTCAGAAAGGAATAAAAATGAGAACAGACCAGTTTAATGTTATGCTTATTGCAGCTCTTGCCGGCTGGGTTTCTGCACAATTGCTGAAAACAATCATTTATGTAATTACAAATAAGAAGTTCAGTGCGGAACGTATAATAGGAGCTGGAGGGATGCCGTCCTCACATTCGGCTACCGTTTGTGCACTTGCAATGACAGCTTCCAGAATATACGGAATTACATCGTCTGAGTTTGCACTTTCAATGGTTCTCGCTCTTGTTGTTATGTATGATGCCTGCGGTGTCAGACGTGCTGCCGGTCTTCATGCACGGGAAATCAACAGAATGAGGAAAATACTGGATAAAATCGATGACGAAACTATTGAACGTCTTGATGAAGAAATTGATATAGAAATCGGTTCTGAAGAAAGTAACGGAGTAAACAAAGAGCTTAAGGAATTTCTCGGTCATACACCTTTTCAGGTTCTTTGCGGTGCTTTGCTTGGAATAATTATCGGTATGGTTTTCCCGATAATTATTGTTTGATTGATAAGGTAATATTTTTATGTTTCTCAATGAAAAACTATCATCTGAAATAGTACAATCGCTGTCTGTTACGGATAAAAAGCAGTTATGTACTGAAATCAGAAATTATTTGATAGACAACATTCCCAAAACAGGCGGACATCTTGCTTCAAATCTGGGCACTGTTGAGCTTACTGTTGCTTTACACAGCGTTTTCACTACACCTGAAGATAAAATAGTGTTTGATGTGGGGCATCAGTCTTATACTCATAAAATTATTACCGGAAGGTATAAGGATTTCAGCTCCCTCAGAAGCGAAGGTGGAATATCAGGATTTCCGAGATCGGAAGAATCAGAGCATGATGCCTTTATTGGCGGACACAGCAGTATTTCTATTTCCGCTGCATTAGGAATTGCGAAGGCTATGGAAATCCAGGGTAAAACAGGCTCTGTTGTCGCTGTCATCGGCGACGGCGCTCTTACAGGCGGACAGGCATTTGAAGGACTTAATAATGTGGGGAAATTATCCAGTAATCTTATAATTATCCTTAATGATAATCAGATGTCAATTTCAAAGAACCATGGCGTCATTGCTGATTATCTTACAGGAATGCGTTCTTCAAAATCATATTTTGATAAAAAAGAAGCAGTAAAGGATTTTCTTGCCAAAAGTGCCATCGGAAAAGACATTTCAAAATCCATAAGCGGTACCAAGGATCTTGTAAGATTCGCCCTGTATCAGAGCAATATATTTGAAAGCCTTGGATTCAAATACCTTGGTCCTATTGATGGGCATGACATAGAAAAGCTTATTGAAGTGCTGACTGTTGCGAAACTAAAGGATGAACCCTGTATCGTTCATGTAAAAACTAAAAAAGGTAAGGGATATGCTCCTGCTGAAGCAAACTCAGGTGAATATCACGGAATTTCAAAGTCCGATTCGGTTAAGCGACGCTCTCTGACCTATTCCGAAATTATGGGAAGAGAACTTAATCATATTGCGTCTTCTGATGAAAAAATCTGCGCAGTTGTTGCAGCAATGAAGTACGGTACAGGATTACAGCATATTGCCAAGTCCCATCCTCAAAGTTTTTTTGATGTCGGAATTGCCGAACAACACGCCTTGACTTTTTGCTGTGGTCTTGCTTCTCAGGGCATGATTCCTGTTTTTGCAGTTTATTCTACTTTTTTGCAGCGTTGCTATGATCAGATTATCCATGATGCTGCAATTGAGAAGAAGCATATTGTTATATGTGTTGACAGAGCCGGTTTTGTTGGCGAAGACGGCGAAACTCATCAAGGAATTTTTGATGTTCCGATGCTCACATCAATTCCCGGTGTTGAGATTTTTTCTCCTTACGATGCTTCATCGCTTCGTTTTTCATTACATAAAGCGATCTATGAATGTAACGGAATAGCTGTTGTGCGTTATCCGAAAGGTTATAGCGTCAATATGAATCACGAATCTTTCGCAGATTATCTTTATTCAGGAAAAAATAGCAATATATTGCTTGTTTCATACGGAAGAATATCGCATAATATAATAAATATTGAAAATTCTGACAGTCTTGTTTTAAATCATATATTTCCTATTGATGAAAGAATTATTGAAATCCTGCTCCAATATGATAGAATACTGTTCTTTGAAGAAGGGATAAAAAATGGTGGCATCGGACAAAAGATCATGTGCGAAGCATATGATTGCGGTTTCAGGGGAAATTTTGATATCATTGCAGTTGATAATGAATTTGTTAAAGCTTCCGATGTTGAAAATCAGCTTATAAAATACGGCCTTGACCGCAAATCTGTAATTGACAGGGTGAATAATGAAAATAAGAATAGATAATGCTTTGGCAGAACTAGGTCTTGCCAGAAGCAGAACATCCGCTCAGAACATAATAAAAGAAGGCATTGTTGCAGTAAATGGAAAAACTGTAACAAAGCCATCTCAAATCATTGATACAGACATTGATAAAATAGAACTCACCGATAATCCCGAATGCACAAAATATGTGGGAAGAGGCGGCTTTAAGCTTGAAAAAGCAATTGATGAGTTCGGAATTAATCTTAACGGAAAATGTTGCATGGATATAGGCGCTTCAACAGGCGGATTTACTGATTGTATGCTGAAAAACGGTGCAAAAAAGATTTTTGCTGTTGATGTCGGCAAAGATCAGCTGGATAATTCATTAAGACAGCTTCCGCAGGTGATTTCGCTTGAACGGCTTGATATCCGGGATGCTGACAATGAAATAACTGAGTCCATAGACTTTTTCAGCATAGATGTTTCGTTTATTTCTTTAAAGCACATTCTTCCCGAATTGCGTCGGTTTTCATCCGATAAGTCTTCTTGTGTTGCATTAATAAAACCGCAATTTGAAAACGGTAAAAGCAAAAATGGCAAAAACGGTGTAATTCGTGATCCCAAAATCCATAAACGTATTATTGATGATATATCAGGATTTGCTGAAGGGTTGGGATTCGGAAATATAAAAGTAATACCGTCTCCTATTGAAGGCGGCGATGGAAACAGGGAATTCCTTATGTATCTTACTATTATATCAGAGGTCGATAATGAAAGCGTTAATCTGCACTAATTTTAAAAAAGAAAAAAGCATTGCCGTTCTTCCATCACTTGTTGAAAGACTTGCTTCTTTTTCAATAACACCTGTAATGTCCGAAGATGTAAAAAAACTGTATAGTAACGATAAAGTATCATACTGCGACGAAACAACAGCGTTATGTGACTGCTCTGTTTTTATTACTGTTGGCGGAGATGGAACAATTTTGAAATGGGGAAAGAAGGCTGCAGCCTTGAAAAAACCTCTTCTTGGCATAAATACAGGAAGACTCGGATTTATGACGGCGCTGGAAACTGATGAATTTGATAAGCTGCTTTCGCTCAGAGACGGAAATTATCATATCAGCAGGCGAATGCTCATGAATGCTGAATTTATCGGTAAAAACAATAAAAAACAATATATTGCACTTAATGATATCGTTTTATCCAAAGGTAGTTATTCAAAGCTTCCGGAATTCAATGTAGAAATAAACGGAATTACAGTTTCAAGAATAAGAGCCGATGGAATAATTTTCAGTACACCTACCGGTTCAACTGCTTATGCGTTATCGGCTGGCGGTCCTATTATAGAGCCCACCATCGAATGTATGGAAATGACGCCTTTGTGTGCACACACCTTGCTTAATCGCCCCATGATTTTTAGTGCCAGTGATACAATTACAGTTTCTTTTAAGGGATACGAAGGAAGTGACGTAACTGTCAGTGTTGACGGAGACAGTGGTATTGTATTTTCCGAAGGGGATGTAATCAGAATAACAAAATCTGACACAGTGCTTCAGCTTATTGATATAAACGGCGACAGCTTCTATAATTCTGTAAATAATAAACTTATTCAACCTTTAAAATGATTTTTGCAGAAATGTTCTGACGGGGGATATAAATTGAAAAAAAGAAGACATACAGAAATACTTTCTATAATTGCTGAGTATGAAGTTGAAAACCAGGAAATGCTTCAGCTGCTTTTAAAAGAAAGAGGATATAATGTTACACAGGCAACAATATCAAGAGATATTAATGAACTTAACCTTGAAAAAAACGTTTCTAAAACAGGCGTCAGTTGTTATATGAAAGCGCAGCGTATCAATGTGGAGCACTATGAAAATATTTTCCGACAGTCAGTTGTCAGAATTGATTCCGCCGGCAATATTGTCTGCGTCAAATGCCGTTCGGGTCTTGCAAGCGGTGCATGTGCAACACTTGATTCAATGAATATTGAGTATGTTGTAGGTACAATTTCAGGCGATGATACTTTTTTTATTCTTGTACGTACCGAAAATGATGCCAAAACTCTTGTTACATTTCTGAAAAAAATGATTTAATTTCCGGAGGAGCAAATGCTTAGAGAGCTTTTTATTGAAAATTTAGCTGTTATTGAAAAAACTTCAATATCATTCACCGACAATTTCAATGTCTTTTCCGGAGAAACAGGAGCAGGTAAAAGTATACTTATAGGTGCAATAAATGCAATTCTCGGAGGAAGAGTAAGCAGAGATCTTATCAGAACAGGTGCGTCAAAAGCCTCTGTAACAGCTTTATTTGATTATTTACCAGAAAGAACCCTGAAAAAGCTTTCAGAATTTGGCTTTGAAGCTGACTGTGAATTATTGATACAACGTGAGTTTTCGGCGGAAGGAAAAGGGATAGTACGCATTGACGGAAAACCGTCAACAGTCTCTGTGTTAAAAGAAGTTGCATCAGATCTGATTGATATTCACGGTCAGCATGACACCAGAATGCTTATAGATAACAACAATCAGCGTGAATTGCTGGACGGATTTTCGGGTCTTCATGATGATTTGACTGAATTTGGTGAAATGTTTCGTAATTTTTCCAGGTTATCCAGAAAAATTAAACAACTGGAAGAAGAAAATTCCGAAAAGGATGACAGAATAGTCATTTTGAAAAAGCAGATAGATGAAATCGAACATCTCAAATTCAAAAAAGGCGATGAGGCATTGATTTCTGAGCAATTGAATATTGCACGTAATTTTGAAAATGTTTTTAATTCACTTACGCTTGCTCAGTCTTCTCTTTGCGGTGATGACAATAATGAAAACAGCGTCGCTGATTTAATTTCCGAGGCAATAACTGCATTGAAAAAAATAACCGATTTTGTTCCCGAATGTGAAGCTCTTAATCAACGCCTGTCTGATTTATTAATTGAGGCACAGGATATCGGAGGCGAAATAGGTTTATTGATACCTGAATCTGATTCCGAACAGGTACTTCCGGTTCTTGAGGAGAAGATGAGCGAAATACTCCGCTTGAAACGTAAATATTCCGTCGAACTTGATGACATAATTGATATGTACGAAGAATGGAAATTGGAATTAAATGAACTATCAAATGCAGATAACACTCTTAACGAATTGAATGAACAAAAAAGAATACTGGGGGAAACGGTTAAAAATGCTGCATTAAATCTCTCTGAAAAAAGAAGAAAAGGTGCAGAACTTCTTTGCGAAGAGATTATGAAGCAGCTCAGATTTCTTGATATGCCCGACATAAAAATGGAATTCTCTATTGAGCAGGGTAAAGTAACTGTTCATGGAATTGATACCGTCGAAATACTTATTTCAGTCAACAAGGGAGAAGATATGAAACCCTTGAGCAAAGTAGCTTCAGGCGGTGAATTATCCAGAATTATGCTTGCAATCAAGAACGTCCTTGCGGATATTGATGAAACGCCTACAATGATTTTCGATGAAATTGATACAGGCATCAGCGGTCGAGCAGCTCAGAAAACAGGATATAAACTTGCTGAAATTTCCCATAAAAGGCAAGTTATCTGTGTCACCCATCTTGCTCAGATTGCAGCATTATCAGATAACCATCTTCTTATAGAAAAGAAAACTGACGATTCAAGAACATACACAACAGTTCATAGTTTATCGGAAGAT
>CAZGRB010000066.1:0-11107 GCA_964527695.1 uncultured Ruminiclostridium sp. | reverse complement strand
CATAGTCGTTGTTTCGTTTTCGGGACAACGACTATTTTTCTGAAAAAATATTTTTCATCTGTCTTTCAATCGAGCGAAAGCGAGATTTCTGTCAAGGGGTTTGGGTTCTCCCAACAAGTTTTTTGCATTTGTCTGCGTTGACTATTTTCGGAGAAAAGTGGGCAGTGTATAGACAAATGCTATGCTTGCTCTCAACAAAATAAGGTTGAGGGCGAGCATTTATTTTTTCAGATTTTATGAAAAATGCCGAGTGTGGCTACAAGTCATATGCTTGCTCTCAATGTTAATACCAGAGAGTGAGCATATAGTTTTTGCGAAAACGTGCCTTTGTCTATACAAAGGCGATGCTTGCTGTCAACGGGGACTTAAAATTAAGTTTGATGACTTTTTCAAGAATGCTCTGTTGGAAATATTGTGTTTCAGGCACGACTGTGATATAATGAAGTTGATGATTTTACGGAGGTTGCTTTATGGAAAATAAAATATTTACAATAAAAATAGCTGACCTCGGTATAAGTCAGCTTTACATAAATAGAGAAAAACTTAATGATATTGCAAAATGGTTTGATGTCAGCAAGGTTAATGAGTATGAGCCTTTGCCCGTATATGATTTTGGCAATGGCAGATATACTCTGACCGACGGACATACCCGTGCTTATACAATGCTTAAAAATGGAATACAGTATGTACGGGTGCAGCTTGATTTAGATGAAATGATAATCTGCAATTTAGGGCAACAACTTTATAGAACAGATATTGAGTGGTGCAATAAATACGGAATGCACGGCGTGAGTGATTTTGAAAGCAGGATTATTTCAAACGAACAGTATTCGGTCTTATGGCTTGAACGTTGCAAAAAACTTTATAATTTGCTATCCTCTGATTTTTCGACTGACAGTTTGAACAAGAAATTCCCTGACCTGCTCCTGTACGGTGCAAATGCAGATTTGTCAGAATTCTATTTTGATGATTGCAAGGGAAAGCTTTATCTGTATAAGGATGGAGTCTTACAAGAGGAAGGAAAAGCAAGGTGATAAAATGCACAGGATTATCAACATATACCGCCCGATAACTGCCACACCCTTTACCGATAACGATACCTATTGCGAAGTCTTGCCCTGTGAAGCTTTACGACCATATATAAGATGCTTCTGGGGTACGAAAAAGCCTGTTTCAGCACAACCTGATACTACTTCATCGGGGATTGTCATTCCCGACACCTGTATGGATATTATCTTTGATATCAACTACACCGAAAATAATTACAGCGGCTTTTTCTGTACAATCGATGAGCATTCCTACCCCACAGACGGAGCAATAGTTGCCGATACTACTGCAACCTTCGCCATTCGCTTTTACGCGTGGACTGCCATCCTTTTCTCGGAGGAGGATTTTACAGGGCGAAAAAACAGTGCGTTTGCTGTTGAGGAGTTTTTCAGCAAACTTAAAGCTGAGCTTGAACCGCTGTTGTTTGATGTGACCACATTAGACGAAAAAATCGCCGTAACAGAAAAATTATTGCTGAAAAAGCTATGTACCAACCGCATAAATAATAATCTTATGAATGCAATCAATTATATGCTTGAAACAAATGGAAGAGCAAAAATTTCCGATATATGCGCTTATACCTCTGTTGCCGAGCGTCAGCTTGAACGCATTTTCAATTATAATATGGGTATTTCACCTAAAGCCTTTTCCTCGCTGCTCCGATACCAGCTTTTATGGCAGGATATTGCGTTGTCGCCCTGTTTCAACATTCTTGACGCTGTGGATAAATACGGCTTTACCGACCAGGCACACCTGCTGAATGACTTTAAGCGCAGACACATGATGACACCGAGGGAAGCCGCTTTGTACGCTTTGAATAACCGATAATGTCGGATTTTTACAATACATATCCTTTGGTTTGTGTTACGATTAAGAAAAAACGCAGGAGGTTGCTATGAATACATTTGAAAAAGCAAGACAATTTATCTACAAAAACGCTCGTCCGCTTGAGCTTGCTAAATGGCAGTATCATTTCGAAAACGGAAGCAAGGAAGCTGTACTAAACGCACTGAGCTTTTATCAGAATGAGGACGGCGGTTTCGGAAACGGGTTGGAAGCCGATTACCTTAACCCTAATTCTTCGCCTATGGCTACTTGGGCAGCAACGGAAACCCTAAGAGAGATAGAGCTTGCCGACAGAAATCACCCCATAGTTAAAGGCATACTCCGCTATCTTGAAAGCGGAGAGCATTTCAATGTAAAACAGAATAAATGGCTTAACACCATTCCCTCTAACAATGATTATCCTCACGCAATATGGTGGGAATACAATGAAAAAAGCGACAGCATAAGCTATAATCCTACAGCGGCGCTTGCTGCGTTTATTATCTCTTATGCTGACGCTGGGTCTGTAATTTACGAAAAGGGATTGCAAATCGCAAAGGAAGCGGTGGAATGGTTTGCTTCGTCTGCTCCCATAAACGACAACCACGATATTGCATGTTTTATCAGGCTTTATAATGCCCTTGACGGTGAAACGATAATTACTGAGGATATGCTTGAACGCTTCAAAGCAGGTCTTCGTGAGAGTGTAAAGCTTACAATCTGCCCCGATACAGAAAAGTGGGCGGTCGAGTATGTTACAAGGCCCTCCGATTACAGCATCACACCTGACAGTATGTTTTATGAAGACAATGCCGAAATCGCCCTGTATGAACGTGATTTTATAAAAACAATACAGCGAGCTGACGGCGGCTTTGATGTTCCGTGGAAATGGTGGACGGATTACACTGAGTTTTATGTAAGCGAGCACCGCTGGCAGTCGATTCTGACTATAAAGTATATGCTTTATCTGAAGGCTCACGAAAAATAAAAAGTGTGCATATTTTCATACACTGACAAAACCCGAAGCCTGTGCTTCGGGTTTATTTTATGTATCACAGCCGTGGTCTGCGCTTTTTTCCTCCCACAATCGCAGAAGCTCCTGATATATGACCCTCGCCGCCGAAATTCTGACATCGGCGGTGTCCTCTTCGCCCTTTTTGGGATATGTATTGATAATCTCGTACATGGTTGTCCTCCGTATTGTCATCTTCGGTACCGTGTTCGATTATATTACGGGAGACGGGGGATTATGCTATTATTTTAATAATTCTCTTGACAAATTGAACGCCGTTCAGTATAATATAATTGAACAATGTTCAAGGAGGGCTTATGAGAGATAAGGAAAAAGTAAAAGAAACCATTATAAACGCAACCACAGAGCTTATTGAACAGTCAGGCGGCGAGGTAAAAAACATAACCGCCCGTGCTATTGCCGACAAAAGCGGAGTTGCTCTCGGTCTTATAAATTATCATTTTGATAGGAAGTATATTCTTATCGCAATCTGCGTTGAGAGAATTGTAAACAAGGTCTTAATGGGCTTTGCACCCGATAAAAAGGACTACACCGAGCCTGACGGCTTAACCGACAAACAGCGGCTTATATCCTTCGCACAGCAGACCTTTGATTTTCTGTATGCCAACTACGCCATAATCAAAATTTCAATTCTGACAGATTTCAGGGACTATCAGCCGATCTGCAATTCTGCCTATACACAGATGGGGTTTCGATTTGCGCTGAGAGGTGACATTCCCGAAAATAAAAAACAGCTTATTGCATTTTCTCTTGCTTCAATAATGCAGACAGCCTTTCTTTCGGGAGAGAATTCAAAGCAGATTACAGGGTATAACCTTTTTGAAAAACCGGAACGTGATTTATTTATTTCGGACACTGTTTCAATGCTTATGGAGGGAATATATGAATAAAAAGCTGCCTTTTCTACTGCCGTTCAGGTGCGTAGTTTTTGTGCTGATATTTATAATCGGCTCATTTATTACAGGTAAAAGCCTTGATGAAATCAGTAATATATGGTCAATTGCCGCAAGTGCAGTGAATATTATAACGATACTTTTGCTTGTTCTTCTGACAAAGAAAAGCGGCGGCTATGCAAGGCTTATAAACTACGAAAAGGGCAGGACAAAGCCAAAACAGGTTGTGGGAATGATTTTGCTGGTTGTACTTGTGGGAATGGGCGGAATGTATCTCTCGGGCTTTATCTGCTACGGAGTTATTCCCTATGCCGCACCTATGATGATTGCACCCATACCCTTATGGCTTGCAATTATCAATGTTCTTGTTCTTCCGATTTCCACGGCATTCGCCGAAGAGGGGCTGTATCTCGGCTGCGGTGTAAATCAGATTAAGAATAAATATCCGGCTATCCTGATACCTGCGTTTTTCTTCGCCTTACAGCACAGCTTTATACCTACGCTGTTTGACGTAAGATACATAATCTACCGCTTTTTATCATTCCTGCCTCTTACAATAATCCTATGCAGCAATTATTACAAGAACAGAAATCCTCTGCCGATTATAGTAGGTCATGCTGTTATAGACTTAGCAACCGTAGCGCAGATACTTATGACATCGGCAGTGCCGGGTTTTTATGAGATGATGATAAATGCGGGGTGAATAAGAAAACGGCGCTTATGATTGGTTATACATCGACGTACCCTTGAAAAAACCATATAAATATGCTATAATTATAAAAATCAGATTTGGGGGCGAAGCTATGTCGTATAATATACCTGAAAGGGTATTGAAGGATATTATTTCTTTTTCAAAGAAGAACAATATTGATAAGGTCATTCTTTTTGGCTCCCGTGCAAGAGGAACCAACACTGAACGCAGCGACATAGATATCGCAGTTATCGGCGGCAATTTTACAGATTTCTACTGGGATATCAAGGATAAGACCCATTCGCTTCTGTCATTTGATGTTGTCGAATTCAATGAAAGCACTTCCGAAGAACTGAAGCGTGAAATAGAAAGAGACGGTGTATTGATATATGAAAAAGCTTGATAACTTTATAAACTGCCTTGACGTACTCGGAAAGGCTGACTTTTCCCTGGCTGAAAATGATGATATTTACAGAACAGGTATAATAGGACAATACAACCTCACCTTTGAGCTTTCATGGAAGGCATTGCAGGAAATATTACGCCTGCACGGCGTTATGGAAGCACAGACAGGCTCTCCCAGAGAAATATTACAGCTCGGCTATAAGGTAGGGTTTGTAAATGACTCAGAAGTATGGCTCACTATGCTGAAGAAACGCAACGAATCTGTTCATATTTATGACGAGGATAAGGTTGACGAGCTGCTTCTCCTTATCAAGAACAGCTTTATCCCTGCTTTCGCAGAGCTTGCCGAAACTCTGAAAGAAAAAAACGTAGAAGACGATAACGAATAACAATATTTTTCTCCCCTATATAGCAACAAACACTCCGAAAGGCTTTTTTACCGCCCTTCGGAGTGTTTCCCATCTATATCAAGTGGTTCCACCGACCACTGAATCACCTTAAGCCCCATGCCCTCGATTGTTGTCATAACGTTATTGTCATACTCTCCATAGGGGGCACGGTAAAGGGTCGGTTCTTCCCCTGTAATCATCTTTATCTTTCGCGAACATTCACGGGTATCTTCAATGAGGCTGTTTATATTCATTCCCTCAACGTGAGGATGGGCGTCAGAATGATTCTGGACAGAATGACCTGCATCGTAGAATTTCTTTACGTCTTCGGGATACTTGTCGCAGAATTCACCTGTGACAAAGAATGTCGCCTTCGCATTTGCCTTTTCGAGGATTGACAATAATTCATCCGTATTGGAATTGCCCCAGGCGCAGTCAAAGGTCAGAGCTATTTTGTTATCCCCTCTGTCAACGCTGTATATGGGAAGCTTCACTTCGTCGGCACTTGCCGTTACGGCATTGAATACAGCAAAAATAATCATTGCCGCCACAAGTAAAATAAATAGAATAACCGAAATAATCCTGAGAACCTGTTTTTTCGTCATTGTATAAACTACCATATCAATCTTTCCTTTCGGGATTTCTGATTGATTATATGCAGCTTGTTTCAATATAATGACAAGTTGTGCGATATTTTTTATTCAGCCTGCGGCAACCTCCTTAGCCGTGGTGTTATTATCTGATTTTCGGGTATGAGGGAATAGTCATACATCACCTTTGAATGGTTGTTCAGTATAAGCTCACGTTTGACAATATTACGTGTTCGGTCAAGTGTAAGACGGTACACCTGACTTACTCTGTAGAATATTCCTTCCTCCTCGGTATAACCCTGATTTTCCTCGGTTATACGGTAAACGTAAGGAAACGTTCTGCATGAACGCAGTTCACCTCTGAGCTGCCCTCCGCTCTGCCATATAAGCAGCTGAACAGGCACATCCGTATCATTTCTGAATCGGTAGTCGATATTCTTATAAAATACGCCTGTGCCCGTCCCGAACGGCACTCTCCGACCCGAATCAGGGAAAAGTGCGTCACTGTGATGAAACAGCTCAGTGACAGTAAGCGGACTGTTCAGTACAAGCCAGTGAATAAGGTTTGCCAGCTGACATAAACCTCCGCCAATTCCTTGTCCCAGTTTTCCGTTATGTATTACAAGACCGTCAAGGTATCCTTTTTCTGCGGTAGGCTCTCCTACCAGCCGCCAGAAGGAAAAGGTCTCGCCGGGATTTATAACAATTCCGTTTATTTTATCACCTGCAAGCTTGAGATTTACAGCTTTGTTACACTGAAGCTCCATATCAACCCCATTAAGCTTTCGGAGAATTTCGGAACGGTGTGCCTTTACAAGCACAGGAAACGGTTCTGCCTTCTGAGAGGCGAAAACCTCTCTGCTCAGTAGGTCCTTTACATCACGCAGGAGGTATTCTTTTTTTAATGATATTTTATAACAGGCAGGTGAAAGCTGACAGAAAAGCTTACGCTTCTTCATAGAATGCCTCCTTTGTTTTTTCTGATTATATTATATCACAGCAAAAATCAAAGTCAATATTTGTAACCGCTTTGTAAACATTTGTAACCGCTTTGTAAATATTTATATGTAAAAAATCCCTCGGTTTCTATTCCGAGGGATTTTTTCATTATTTTAAATATGCGCTTAGGGTTATGATACCAGTTGCACCTATATTTACCCTGCTGTTTATCACGGTTTTGGCTTATATCCAACATTTTAAAAGGCAGGAATTGCCTGAGGCGGCTCACCTCACATCCATGATACGCTGTTGTCGCCTACAGTAAGGACATACACATCACAAAACTGTGCACCCCAGCGGCAGGCTTCGTCGTAATATTCAGAGGTCACTCCCATAAATACGTCAGCTACTACTTCGGTAAGGTCACCTGTATCTGCGGCAATTGCATAACCGTAAACATGAGTACCGTCTTTTGAGCAGATATAAAGCTCAGAGCCGAATGGAATCACTTCAGGATTTACCGCAACTGTACCGACGCCAAGAGTCCGTCCGCTGTATGTGCCTGCACCCTCGGGAGCTGTATATGCGGTAACCTTTCCGCTGACTACATAGGCATAATCGGTAGGCACACCGTTTTCAAGGCTGAAATTTCCGATTCGCTTGCTGTAAGGAACACTTGAAGCAGTTCCGACCGTGATTATCTCATTTACGGGGTTTATGGTTGTTGTCCCTTTGACAACGCTGGATACTACTTCGCCGTTTACCAGCTTTTCAGAATAAGTAGTGGAAACCGAGCCTTGTTCACCTTTACGGGAAACAAATTCATAACCTGTCTCATAAAGGGTGCTTTCTTCGTATACTGTCTCAAATTCAACGGGAATTACCTTTGTGGTTTCCATGTAAACAACTCTGTCAACAACAATTTCCGCATCACAATGAATAACCATGTCTGCCGAAACGTTCAATTCATCATTTTCTCCGAGAGTTATGCCCTCTGCGCTCAGCACATCTGAAACAGTTGTTCCGCAGGCTGAGGTTACAATAGTTTCGCCGTCTGCATATATTGTTACTGTGTGTGCATTCGTCATACCTGTAAGAAGCATTTCGGCGGCAATGAAAACGCTGACAGCGGCAGCCGCCGATGCTCTTGTTCCTTTAATAAATCCGTGTTTTTTTGTTTCGGAAATAGTCTTTTCAATTTTCATTTCGCACCTCCATCTTCCATTAGTATTGTCACGCTTGGGTTATTATAACCATTATTCTTCGTTATGTCAAATAAAAAAGAATGTTGAAAGTTGTTGTAATTGCACAATAAAATGACGAATTTTGCATTTTTCAAGCAATAAAAATGCGGTTTTTCCGCTATTTTAAAGCTTTTTATACAATCTGTAATGTAAACTTCGGTAAGATTAACAAAACGTAAAAAACACGGCTTAAAAGGCTTTATAAAGCCTTTTAAGCCGATTTTCACAATTCATCACAGCCCAGCTTTTCGACATACTGCTGCATTTCCTGCTTTGTAGCAATTCCACGACTTTCTTCAATAACCTGACTGCGATGCTCTGAGGACATCTGTGCAAATTTTTCCAATGCCTTATTATTCATGGCTAGAGCATAACCAAGTCCAATGGGAACCTCAGGGCGTGATTTTTTATCCTGCATATTCATCATCCTTTCGGTGATAGAATGTGCAGCGAATCCAGTTATATGCAAAAAATCCTCTGCAAAGCAGAGGATTTTTCGTATAAACAGTAATTTAAATTACTTTCTCTTCTTGGAAACGAGAACTGCACCAGCAGCAACGATTGCAAGACCAGCAACAACTGCTACGTCTTCAACGCCTGTGTCAGGGGAGCCCTTGGAAGAATCTGTAGAAGCAGCTACATCACCAGCAGCAGGAGCGTCTGTTGCTATATCAGCAGCATCGTTAGCAGGAGCGGAAGCTGTGGGAACTGTGGGGTTGCCATAGAAGTCAAAGCTGATCATGAGGTTGCCAGCTTCATCGTAGCAAGCACACTCGATAACCTGATAATCGTTCATTGTGTCGCCCCATTCCTGGAGACCAATCTGTACGCATTCAGACTTAGCAAGGAATCTTTCTTCAGCAGAAAGTGTCTTGGAAACCATGTATGTGTAGTCGCCAACCTTAGTTGTTACACATTCCTTAGCAGCGTCCTGTGTAGCAAGACCGAGATCGTCGTCCACAACGCCCCACCATTCGTTGGAAGGCCAGTTGTAGTCTGCCCATTCGTCATCTGTGAAAGTAGAACCGTTGCAGGATGTGATTACAGAACCGCCGCAGCCGCCTTCGAACCAATCTCTGGATTCGCCTTCACATACTGTGAAAGTAACGTCGATACGTGCGATAGCAGTTACATCCAGACCGTAGTCTGTAGCAGGCTTGCCTTCAGCTTCGTTACCGATGTTGTAAACCTGAACGAGCCAGTTACCAGCTGTGGAAGCACCGGGGTGAGCTGTCTCAGCTGTAGGGAAAATAAGCTGTGCGCTTGCAGTAGCAGCTAAAGCGGAAGCTGCAACAGCGGAAGCTGCAATACCTGCAAAAATCTTGTTTAACTTCATTTTGAGTATCCTCCTAAAAATCATTTAAAACTGGTTACCTTATATGAAAGATAACTTTATTTTATTTTAACATTATTTGCTGTATCCGTCAATATGCAAATTGCCTAAATCAAAACGCATAATTATGGTAATTTCGATTAAACTAATAAAGTAAATAATAACAAATCAGCCTAAAAAGAAAAATCCTCTACAAAAGTAGAGGACTTTTCGTATAATCAGTAATTAAATTACTTTCTCTTCTTGGAAACGAGAACTGCACCAGCAGCAACGATTGCAAGACCAGCAACAACTGCTACGTCTTCAACGCCTGTGTCAGGAGAGCCCTTGGAAGAATCTGTGGAAGCGTCAACATCACCTGTTGCGGGAGCTTCGTCTTCTTCAACTTCTTCTTCAACTTCTTCAACTACAGGAGCTTCTACATCGTATGTAAGTTCGCCGATAACGTTACCGTCAGCGTCGAGGAATCTTACAGCTGCAACCTGTGCACCAGCTTCAACGCCGTTCCACCAGTTCTGTACCATAAGCTGAGCGAATACTGTTTCGCCGTCATCGCCTACGGAAGCAATAGCTGTGAGGGGGTTAGCAGAAAGGTCAACGAGAACCTGTGTAGCCTTACCATCGGGTTCGTACTTGGAGTTAGCGTTAGCTGCGCCGTATTCAGGACCGGAGATCCATGTGGAGCCGTCAGCTGCTACTGCACCGTTACCGATACCAGCACCGCCGCACCAGCCGCCAAGACCGGGTGTCCATACGAAATCAGCTTCGATTGTAGCGATATCTGCCCAATCATCACCAACTACAGAGTAGATGTCGATGTTGCCGCCTAATACGAATTCTTCGTTCATAGCAGCCATAGCGTCAGCATCATAAGCATCCCAATCGGGTTCAAGAGCTGCATCATCGTCAACTTCTTCTTCAGCAGCTTCTTCTTCTACTTCTTCAGTAGCTTCTTCTTCTACTTCTTCTTCAGTAGCTTCTTCTTCTACTTCTTCTTCAGCAGCTTCTTCTTCTACTTCTTCAGTAGCTTCTTCTTCAGCAGCTTCTTCGGAAGGATATACTTCCAGCGCATTGCCGTCAGCGTCTAAGAACTTAACGTTGTCGATATACATATCAACAGGGTTAGATTCGTTAGCCCACTTCATAACGAGAATATGGGAACCTTCTGTGCCGTTTGTGAATGTAGCGCCGCCGAGGTCAATTTCAAGTGTGCCTGTCTTGAAGGATTCACTGTATTCTTCGATAGACCACTGAGGAGCCTGTGTCCAAGGGAGAGAACCGCCTGTACCATCCTGAGCACCTACAGCGCCACCCTGCCAGCCTACTACATCATAAAGGATGTTTTCGGGGTCAGATTCATCAAGAACTGCTGTGGACTGCATTGTAACTTCACATGTGAACTTAGCAACCTTGTCCATGTTGTTGTAACCAACGATTTCACCAACATTGAAGAATACCTTAGGAATTAACTTATCCTTCTGAATGTCAACCTTTAACTGCTTGCTGCCGTTATAATCAACAACAGAAAGCTCGGACTTATCACCGCCGTCATCTGTCTTCATAGAGATGCCTGTGAAAGCACCATCTTCGAAGTCGATAACAGTTGCGCCTTCTGCACTAGCAGAAAATGTCATTGCGGATAATGCAAGAGCACCAGCAACAACGGAAGAAAGAACTTTTCTTAACTTCATTTTGAGTTTACCTCCATAAAAAATTTA
>CAZGRB010000065.1:7006-11205 GCA_964527695.1 uncultured Ruminiclostridium sp. | reverse complement strand
CGGTTGTTGAAGCAGTAGTAGTTGTTATAGGTCTGCCTGTGTATGCAGGAGTTGTTACAGGGGCGATAACTCCTGTTGCAGGGATTGTTTCGGTTTTGATTACATAACCGCAGACTGTGCAGGAATATGTCTTTTCGCCGGCTGTTGTAGCAGTTGCATCTGTTGTAATTTTGCCACCGTCAGATGTGTGTGCTGTCATATCTGCTGTTTTATCACAGCCAGTGCATTTATGCCAGTGGTTTTCGCTGTCGGTTGTCCATTCCTCGCTGAAATTACAGGTGTGCTCACCGTCAGCTACAAAAGCATAAATACTGAAATGCTCAAGATAGATTACGTAATTGTTATCCTCGCGCTTACCGGGAATTAATTCCTTTGTGCCATCATCAAGGATACGGTAGCAGTAAAACTCCTTATCTCTGTGTCCGGCAGGGATAGGGATAAGCACCTTTACAAGACCGTCATACTCTTTAGATATATCATCAGTCCCTTTCATCAGAGTAATATCCAACAGATTGTAGTGCTTATTTCCTACAATTTCCTGACCGAGTGCAAGTTCAGCCTTTGTAAGTCCTTCACCATCGTAGATTTCATTTGCTTTAACCTTTACATCCGTCAAATCGATTCCTACGCCCATATCGTTCTTGTCCTTAAGATTAAAGGCGGGAGTAACCGTTATACTTGTTATAGTATCCTCCTCGGAAGCGTCAGGATTTGTGCTTACTTCTTCTTCAATTGCATCCTCGTCAACAAAAGGTTGGTTTTCTTCGCTTACTTCACCTATACTGATAAAAGGAATACCGTGACGGATTGCATAAAAATGAATTGCTGAATTTTCATAGCCTCTGAGTGAGAAATCGGTGAATTTGTTGTCCATATACTCAAAGCCGAACGCCTGATTACCGATATTTGTAACAGACTGAGGTACTGTAAGCTGCTTTATACCTTTACAGCCTCTGAATGCCCAGTAGCCGACATAGGTTACGCCCTCATTGATTTTTACATCTGTGAGAAGCTCGCATTCCGCAAAAGCTTCAAAACCGATAAAATCAAGCTCACCAAGAATTTCTACAGATGTAATACCTCTTGCACCGTAAAAAGCGGCGTCGCCGATATGATTAACGGAAGCAGGAACGGTATATGCGCCCTGAATTCCGCCGGGATATGCGATAAGTGCGCTCATATCCTTTGTAAAAAGAACACCATTCACTGAGACATAATTCTGATTGGCTGCATCACAGGTAATAGATGTCATTGCGGAATTCTGGGCGAAAGCACCACCCATTACCGTTTTGACATTTGCGGGTACATTTATTGTTGTAAGAGAATAACAGCGCTCAAATGCCCAACTGTCGATGTATTCAAGAGACTGAGGTAATGTGACGGATTTAAGATTTTCGCATTTGTTGAACGCATACCAGCCAAGTTTTTTAATTCCTTCGGAAATAACAAGCGTTTCAATATTGTTTGCGGTACTGTTGCTGAAAGTGGAGAATGCGCTGTCACCGATTTCGACAACGTTTTTGCCGTCTATTACCGCAGGTATTACAACATCCTTGCTGTTTATTGTACCGCCTGTAATTGTAACCGTATCGTCGCCGCTGTTGATTTCATAAGTGAATGTATTCTGCCCGTCATCATATGTCAGAAGCTCTAATACATATTCAGCATTTGCTATAAATGTTTCGTTTCCGCTTGCGTCAACGGCATAAATTTCAACGTTATATGTACCTTCTGCACCGTATTCCTTTATCCAGTAGACAATGCTTAAAGAATTTGCAGCATAGCATAAATCGTAAAATGTATTCACACCATCTGAAACCTTTACATTATAGTATTCGGCTCCGTCCACTGCGTCCCAATAAAGAATATCTTCATAGAAAAAAGCATTTACAGAATCTGCATTCACGCTTACTGTATTACCTATGGAAAGTCCGAGATTAACAAGAGTGCTTTCCTTTATACGAAGAACATAGCCTATCTGCTGAATTACAGAGGAATCATCAATGTTCTGGTCGCCAAAAATCATTTCGGCAGAACCTGTCTGCACCCAGCTCCAGCTGTCGCCGTGCATAAGATAAATATAAAATTCAAAGTCGTCCGCTGTAAGATCTTCAATGCTGCATTTCTCAACAACAAAATCCTTTACGGTTACCCCGATATATGCTTCTTTAAGCTCGCCGAAGGTAGTAGTTCCATAGGAGATACCTGGCAAACTGATTGATTTGTTCGATGCAGCCCACTGTCCGCTTGCAAGATCATCTCCGCCTTGTGCAATGGTAATATAGTGAGTATCTGCACCGCATGAATATGTATAATATTCAGCTTCGCCGCAGTTAACAAAGATTTTATCTCCGATTTCAATATCTGAATCTACCAGAGAGCTGTCCTTGATTTTTAATATATAGCCCATAGCCTGAATTACAGATGTATCCTCCAGGCCGAGGTCAGCAAATGTCATAGTAGCCGAGTTTTCCTGCTTCCATGTCCAGTTGTCATGCATAAGGTATGTATATATCTCAAAATCTTCTGCAGTTAATCCGTCAACCGTACACTCTTCAAATGTAAATCCCTCTACGGTAAAGCCTGTATACATTTCAGCAAGCTCGGCATAGGTAGTTGTACCATTAGTAACATTCGGCAGGTAAAGGTTTGTGATTGATGATGCGTAAAGCCCGCTTACTGTATCACCATCTCCCTGAACTACATCAATGCTATGCGCTGTTTTTTCATAAGTATACGTATACATAGAGGCCTGTGCCACTGTAGTTTCTGCCGTCGCAGTCATAACAAACAGCGATGAAACCGCAACGGATACAGCTGTAACAGCTGAAATAATTTGTTTTGTTCTCATATTTATCCTCCTGAATTATTTGTTAGTATGCGTGCGAATAATTTCAGCAACGCATATGGAAAGAAACGTCATTATACATGTTCTTACCTCCATTAACAGTGTAATTATATCATTTTTTTATTACAGTCTGTGTTTATTGTCACAACTTACATTAAAAACGTCACAACCTGCCAAAAACTTGACAAAATCAGATAACTTTATATATAATGTATTCGGGTGATTGTAATGAATTATGTAATTTGTGATGATGATATTGTTTTCGCCGAGGATATGGCTAAGAAAATCAAAAGACTTGAATCCGACTGCGAAATCAGAATTTTTAATTCCGCTGCCGCACTTATGTTCAATATGGAAGATATCGGACTTGACACCGATGCAGTCTTTATGGATATAAAGCTGAGCGACGGAAACGGAATAAATGTTGCCGTTCGCCTTATAAATAAATTTCCGTCCCTTAAAATCGTGTATGTGACAGGCTACGGAAGCCGCTATTCTCAGGCAATTTTTGAATGCCCCCAGGGCTTTGAGCCTGTGGCGTATCTTGTGAAGCCGATTAAGGAACACTATCTGAAAAATGCACTCACAAAGCTTAAAGCAGCCGAAAAACGCTATGACAATATAACAATAAAATCAGGCGGAGAGCTGATAATAATAAACCCCAAGGAATTAATCGGCATTTCATGCAGAGGGCGCAAGCTGACATTGCATACCACCGAAAGGGATTTTGAAACAAACGGCAGACTTTCTGTATTATTTGAGCAGCTGCCCGAATGCTTTGTTCAGGTAAGCAAAAGCCATATTATAAATATCGCTCATATAACAAAAATTTCCGATTGGAAGAAAATCAGTATGTCTGACGGCTCGGAATATCCCCTGACCCGTACATACATACCCGAATTAAAGCAGATATTGTTAGTGAAAAATGCGGATTTAAGGAGGGTGTAATGATGACGGAACAGCAGATAATAGATATACTCTTCTTTTTACTGAGAGATTTGCTTGGAAACACCCTGTATTTTATATTTTTAGCGGCAATTCTCACTCCTAAATACAACAAATGGGTCAGCATTGCAATTCAGAGCTTATCCACGCTTGCGCTTTATTACATAGTTGAAAATGCAAGCGCTAATATAACGTTTTTAGTGTTTGTAGTAATTTTTTCTGCATGTGCATTATTATTTTACAAGGAAAAGAAACGATACTGCATTCTCGCATTGGGAGTACTTCTTGCTGCAACGGTAATTTCAGACCTGATTTTTTCAGCACTGGTTCTGTATGTTTATGGATATTATCCTATGAAACAGCCTGTACCCGACTGGGCTTCAATTACATCAACGATTATTACGAC
>CAZGRB010000065.1:0-6906 GCA_964527695.1 uncultured Ruminiclostridium sp. | reverse complement strand
CTATGAAACAGCCTGTACCCGACTGGGCTTCAATTACATCAACGATTATTACGACCGTTCCCTTTATACTTACACTTGCTTTTGTGACTCTGCTATGGAACAAGTTCTTTAAGAAAAAAGATGTAAAAAGTATGGGTATGTTTTTGCTGTTTCCGCTGGGTCAGACTTTTTTTATCGCTACATTTTCAAAAGGCACATGGGAGAACAACGAGCTTTACGCTTACAGCGAGCCTTTGCTTATAGTTTCCATTATTCTTTCCGTTATTGCCGACATTGTAATGTATGTTGCTCTCCGTGACAACTCAAATATGAACACTATGCGAAAGCGCCTTCTTGAAATCGAAAGAGAAATGGAACAACAGCTGAAATATTACGATGCTATCGCTGAAAAATATACGGAAATCCGTGAGTACCGCCACGATATTTTAAACCTTGTTTCAATTTCGGAAATTATGCTTGAAAAGAAGCTGTCTGAAAGCGAAAGCAAAGCATACATAGACGAAATGAAGAAAAAAGCAGAGGCAATGGAAATCCCGATTTATTGCAGCAATCCGCTTGTAAACGCGGTTCTGTGGCAAAAGCAGCAGTCGGCTGAAAAATCAGGCATTGCCTTTTCCGCAGACATAGAGCAGAACGAGGATTTTCCCATCGACAGAATTGATATCTGTTCGCTTATGGTAAACCTTGTGGATAACGCGTTGCGTGAGTGCGAAAACTGTGAAAAGCCGTTCGTTGAAATAGCTGTCAGCAGAAAAATCAATATGCTGTTTATCGGTGTGAAAAATTCCTGTGCAACCTTAAAAAGCGGAAAAACCCATAAGCTTGCCACAACAAAAAGCGGCGACCACGGCTACGGAATGGAAATCATAAACAAGATAGCCGAAAAGTATAGCGGAGAGTTTTCTTTTACCGCTGAAAACGGAACGGCAAACGCTTCCGTTATGCTGGAAATCAAATAATGAGAGGGATTTTTAATGTTCACCGAACAACAGATTATAAATGTTTTACACTTTTTTCTGAGAAATGTGTTCGGCAATTTCATGTACTATACATTTATTACAGGATTGCTGACGCCTAAATACAACAAATGGCTTACTATATGTGTTCTTACCGTTCTATCCACGATTTTGTACTGCATTGTCGGAGATATGAGCGCTTATGTTAATTTTATCTCGCTTACTGTGTTTGTGACAATAGCCGCTTTTACATTGTATAAAGATAAAAAGCGGTATTGCATTTTTGCAATAGCTTATTTTTTTGTTATAATCCTTGTTTCTGATATGCTTATATCGGCGCTTTTGCTTAATGTATACGGATATTATCCTGCAAAGTCTGATGTTATTGACTGGAGTGCGATTATATGCGCCTCGATAATTGATGTTCACATGGTTGTTGCAATAGGATTTTCGGTTCTGCTTTGGAACAAGCTTATGCGCAAGCAGAATATAAAAAGCATGGGAATGTTTTTGTTGTTTCCTTTAAGTCAGATTTTCTTTGTTGCAACCTTTGCAAAAGGCACATGGGAGAATAACGAGCTTTATGCCTACAGTGAACCCTTGCTCATCATTTCGATTGTACTTTCTCTTGTTGCAGATATAGTGATGTACTTTGCGCTCAAAGACAACTCAAATATGAACACTATGCGAAAGCGCCTTGTTGAAATCGAAAGAGAAATGGAACAACAGCTGAAATATTACGATGCTATCGCTGAAAAATATACGGAAATCCGTGAGTACCGCCACGATATTTTAAACCTTGTTTCAATTTCGGAAATTATGCTTGAAAAGAAGCTGTCTGAAAGCGAAAGCAAAGCATACATAGACGAAATGAAGAAAAAAGCAGAGGCAATGGAAATCCCGATTTATTGCAGCAATCCGCTTGTAAACGCGGTTCTGTGGCAAAAGCAGCAGTCGGCTGAAAAATCAGGCATTGCCTTTTCCGCAGACATAGAGCAGAACGAGGATTTTCCCATCGACAGAATTGATATCTGTTCGCTTATGGTAAACCTTGTGGATAACGCGTTGCGTGAGTGCGAAAACTGTGAAAAGCCGTTCGTTGAAATAGCTGTCAGCAGAAAAATCAATATGCTGTTTATCGGTGTGAAAAATTCCTGTGCAACCTTAAAAAGCGGAAAAACCCATAAGCTTGCCACAACAAAAAGCGGCGACCACGGCTACGGAATGGAAATCATAAACAAGATAGCCGAAAAGTATAGCGGAGAGTTTTCTTTTACCGCTGAAAACGGAACGGCAAACGCTTCCGTTATGCTGGAAATCAAATAATAAGGAGAAAGCGGTGCTGCAAAAACGGCACTGCTTTTGCTTTACCTTTTAAATTAGTTGCCGATATACATTATAACAAATATAATCGGTATATGTCAATAGTAATTCACGAAATAATTAGTAATATAGATGCCTGAAATGTATTACAATAAGTAAAAAGGCTTTGAGGTGTCTATATGCAATACGATGAATTTATAAGGAACAGAATAACAAGTTTAAGAATAAATAAAAATGTGTCCGAGTACCAAATGAGTTTAGATCTCGGACACAGTAAAAGTTATATTCAAAGCATTTCTTCGGGCAGAGCCCTGCCGTCTATGACGGAATTTATATCAATCTGCGATTATTTCGCTATTTCACCTAAGGAATTTTTCGATGATGAGCTTAAAAACCCTGAAGCAATACAGAAGGCGGTCAATAACCTTAATATGCTCAGCGGCGAGGATTTAGAGCTTGTGCTGGCTGTTATTGAGCGGATGGTAGAGAAATAAATGTTTGGATGTAAAATCTTCCGTAAGCAGATTAATTTATATATTGTATTTTCTATGTTACATGCTACATCACTCTAATTTTACTATCATTATTAACCTCCCCACTCAAAAGCGCCTCTTCTGTATAAACAGCACCATCAGGATTACATATACAAATGCCATTTTCTCCCGGCTTAGCAAATAAATTCAAGATAGCTGTGACGATAATTCAGCGCCACCATCTAACGTCGGCACACTTGCTGTTGAAAACGGTGTGTTTATTAATCTGCGCTTTGAAAAAATGCCAGCTGTAAAACATAGCCCTGACATTCTTCCTTACCGTCTGCCGCCGTGGTTTCCGCCGCCCTGATTCTGCTTGTTTCCGCCGCCGAAAATGCTGTTGCCGATTCCGCCCATGCCGAAGCCGTTTCCACCCGAGCCGTAAATTGTTCCGTTCATAGTAATTCCTGTTGAATCGGTTCCGACAGTAAGGGTATATGAGCCGTTTTCGGTAATATCAGGTGAACTGAGAATAATATAATTGAAGCTCTGGTCGGCTGTGTGTGTAAGAATAACATTTCCGCTTGAATCGGCAAGTGTAATAACCGTTCCTGCGTCATAGCTGCCTGTGCTTGCGGCAATGACGCCCTGCTTTGCGGAATTGAAATTCTGAGCCATTGACGATGAGCCTGTTCCGACGAATGTGCCGCCGCTGATTGTACCGGCGGTGTCATAGTCGAGGATTGAAGTATCGCCTCTTGTAGGACCTGATACTATGATGTCGCCGCCAGTTATATCAAGGGTTCCGTTTGAGTCGATTCCGTCACCTGAAGCGTTTATATAGATATTTCCGCCTGAAATTAAAGTAGTTCCCGTGGAAGAAGAGAAACTGCCTCTGCCAAAGCGTCCTTCGTTCATTCCCGAGCTGTCATTTCCGCCTGCGGCGTTGATTCCGTCATCGGAAGCCGTAACGGAAATATTTCCGCCTGAAATAACTATATTTGTAGCCTCAATACCCTCGTAGCTTTTTGTAACGGTAAGCGTTGTGTTTTCGCCTGAAACAGAAAGGTCGGTATTTGCGTGTATGCCGTCATCTCCGGATGAAAGTATATAGCTTCCGCCCGAAACGGTAATTGTGCCGTTGGAATGAATGCAATCGTCCTGTGAGTTTATATCGAATACACCGCCGCTGATATAAATATCCGAGCCTGCCTTTAAGCCCTTGTAGGACTCCTCCGAAGAAGTAAGCGACCTATCGCTTCCGCCCCCCGAAACAATGCTTAAATCGGTATTTTCGATATTAATAACGGTTTCTGCCTGTATTCCGTCATTTGCGGCAGTAATGTCTGTTTTGCCGCCATAAATATAGATATATCCTTTTGAGGAATCTTCGTCATTATCCGAGCGGATACCGTCACTGCCTGCATTTATTGTTATATTTCCATCGTTGATTTTTACGCAGTCCTTGCCGTTAAGTCCCACATTAGCGGCTGTAATATCCAGCGTACCCGAGGAAATTATAAGGTCATCCTTTGAAACAATGCCGTGCTTGTAATTACCTGTCAGATTGAGCGTGCCGCCGCCGTTTATTGTAAGGTCGGCCTTGCTGAAAATTACAGCGTCGAGAGTTGAGTCATTGTCGGTAAGTGAATACGACGAGCCGTCGCTGAGAGTATTTACTGTTCCCTCTGCAAGGGTTATTGTCACCTTATCGGCCTTCCGTACATAAATAGCGGGGCCGTTGCTGTTGTTTATTGTAACACCGTCAAGAATGATATTAACGTCAGCATTTTTTGCATCAACAGTTATCATTACATCTTTTTTTGTACCGCTGAATGTGTAAGTTCCGCCTGAGGTAATTTCATAGCTTTCCGCCTGAGAGCTGTTTATATCGACTTCTGTTCCGAAATCCGTTATTTCGGCGGCAGTATCCTCTTCGTCAAAGGAAAAATCCATACCTGATGTGTCGGCTGTGGTAACGGTCGGAGCTATGGACATTGCGGTTTCTTCGGTTGCGGTTGTAACAGCAGGCGTTCCGGCGGATGTAACCGTATCTGATTCAACAGAGTTTTTTTCTGTGGGTATATACAGTTCGGTTTCAGAGGTGTCTTCCGATTTTGTTTCATTTTCTGTCAAGGAAACCGTGCTTGTTGTCTGCACTTCATTTTCTCCGACGCTATCCGATGTCTGTATTTTTTCTGCAACAACATCCGACTTGCTTTCACAGCCCGAAAACATTAAAGCTGCAGCAAGCAGGACAGGAATTATATTTTTCTTTTTCATTTTATCTCCTTACAGCTCTGTATTAACAGTGGTCTGTTTTGATACGTTTATTTCAAGGTTTCCGTTACGGCAGCGAAGCTTGTTGATAAGCTCATATTCCTTTGCAGGGTCCTTTAAAACAATGTCGTATGTAAGACGGAACATACTGCCCATATTAGTGGTTTTTACATTCATAAGCTCACAGGAACTGGTATACTCAGCAAAAATGTCATCAAAGACGCCTGTATAGTCAAGACCTTCGGGGATAACGATACGTATGCTTTTGTATGCTGCGGAATTTTTCTTTGAGCCGAAATCAAGCTTATTGTAAAGCATGAACACTCCGCAGAGAATAATCGTAAAGAGCAGTGCAAAACCAAGGTAGCCCATACCTGCTATAAGGCCTGCTCCCATAGCTAAGAACAGAGTTCCTATTTCCTTTGCGGTGCCGGGGACAGAACGGAAACGCACAAGGCTGAACGCACCTGCAACCGCTACGCCTGCACCTACATTTCCGTTTACCATCATTATAACCACGCATACAACTGCGGGCAGTAATGCGAGGGTTACTACAAAGCTTTTTGTATAGCGTGTTTTATACATATAGCAAAGCGCCATGATAAGACCTAAAACAAGTGAAAAAATCACACACAGGAGAAAATCCCCTACGCTTATTACTGATGTTAAATCCGAGTCGAAAAGTCCTTTGAATAATGTGTCAAGCATGAATTGCTTCCTCCTTTAAGTTTGGATAAATCATTGTTCTGTATGCTGTTCCGTATTTTGAGAACGAGGTTTTATAAATATGCTCCTGAGAAAGTACATCCGTCATCCACATCGGAATACCGCCCGAGCATTTTATTTCCATAAGTACCATGTCTTCGGGCAGGACAGGCTCGCCGTAAACGGGGGCGGTAAGTGAGATGTTTTCCTGTCTGCAAAGGATAGTATCGTCGAACGTCACCCGAAAATCACTTTTTTCCTTTGTATAGTATGCTTCTCTTTCATAGGAGAGAAAAACGGCAGGCTTCAGTGTTTGGTAATAATCGAGAAAGTAATCGACTTCATCGGAAATCTGCGTTTTTTTGTCGCAATGGTTTTTCCTGCATACCCACTCCATCGCTTCATGTTCGGGCAGGGAAATGCGCCGTTTATAAACAACGTGGTTATACTTCTTTTTGAGTTCTACAAATACCGTGCTGTCCTGTGTTGCCTGTGAGTAACTCCGTACACGGAGCTTTTCCTTATATATGGGCTTTTCTATTGAACGGCGGATAAGCAAAAAGCTGTCTGTATCGAAATATATGTTTCGGATTGTGGTTCTTCCGTACTTGTCGAGCTTCATATACGGTTCCATAGCGGCAATTACTTTTTCTTTCTGCTGTTTTGTAAGCATATATTTGAGTTCATATCTTTTAAAAACTGTCTGAAATGCCATACATGCGCCTCCTTTACGACCTTATTGTAAATACCGGAACTTAAACAAATTAAAAATAAATATACATTTTTTTAAAATCTGTTGAATTTTGATACTGCAACATCATATTAATATATAATTGTGTGAAAAAGGTGACTTTTTCCTGAATATATTTTATAAATTCATTGTTCAATGGGTATATTCAGCTGCAGAGAACGAAAAAGAAACTTTTAAGCAATGCTCTGAAGTATTCTGAATACAACACCTGCAAAGCATGGGCTGAAATGCTTTTGATATAACCTATTATTTCCATAGGGCCTGATTCAGCGATTTTCTGGTTATTGCTGTATAACAGATTTCTGTCCGCTATGACAAGCTTACCAAAGAAAATGTTATAAACAAAAGACGCAGACTGAACCAACAATCTGACAGCCTTCGAGAGGCACACGCAGACGAGGAAAAAGACCCGATAAGC
>CAZGRB010000064.1:0-11284 GCA_964527695.1 uncultured Ruminiclostridium sp. | reverse complement strand
CAACATTCTTTGCCTTTGCAGCTGCTCTTGCGTCCTCGTCGGTTGCCCAATCAGCGAAGTCAACGCCTGCATACTTCTTTACAGCCTCAATCATTGTAAGTCTTTCCCAGGGCTTGCCTATAGCGATTTCCTTGCCCTGATAGGGGACTGTGTCAGTACCGCAGATTTTAAGAGCGACAGAGCGGTACATATTTTCGATAAGGTCCATCATTCCGTAGTAATCGGTGTATGCCTGATACATTTCGATTGTTGTAAATTCAGGATTATGTGTAGCGTCCATACCCTCGTTTCTGAAGATACGGCCTACTTCGTAAACTCTGTCAAAGCCGCCTACGATAAGTCTCTTTAAGTAAAGCTCTGTTTCGATACGGAGGTACATAGGAATATCAAGAGCGTTGTGGTGAGTTACGAAGGGTCTTGCGGCTGCACCGATTTCAAGTGTGTGAAGAACGGGTGTATCAACCTCAAGATAACCTAAGTTGTCAAGATAGTTTCTGATTTCACGGAGAATAAGGGAACGTGTAACAAAGGTATTCTTCACATCGGGGTTAGCGATTAAGTCAAGATAACGCTTTCTGTAGCGTTCTTCCTTATCTTTTAAGCCGTGCCACTTTTCGGGTAGAGGCAAAAGGGACTTGGAGAGGAGTGTGATTTCCTTTGCGTGTACGGAAATTTCGCCTCTTCTTGTCTTGAATACAAAGCCTGTGATACCAACGATATCGCCTAAATCCCATGTCTTGAATTCCTTGAAATTGTCCTCGCCGATTTCGTCAATCTTAACGTAAACCTGCATTCTGTCACTGCCGTCACGGATATCAATAAAGTTTGCCTTACCCATATCTCTCCAGCTTGTTATACGGCCTGCAATCTGAACAGTCTGGTTTTCAAGTTCTTCAAAACGTTCTCTGATTTCGCTTGCCAAGATTGAAACGGGGAACTTTGTGATTTCATAGGGGTTCTTTCCGCTTTCCTTTAAAGCTGCAAGCTTTTCAAGGCGGATTCGGTGCTGTTCGGAGAGCTTTTCGGCAAGCTCTTCCTCGGTTAATTCTTCTTCGATGATTTCGTCTGCCATTTTTCTTTATGTCCTTTCGATTTTACTTGCCTATGTCGATGATTTCAAACTTGAATGAGCCGGCGGGAGCTTCTACATCTACTGTTTCGCCCTTTGCGTGACCCATAAGCGCTTTTCCGATAGGAGATTCATCGGAAATCTTGTTCTTTTCAACGTCGACTTCCTTGGAGCCTACAATGTGAAGAACAAGGACTTCATCCTCTTCGATGTCCTTTACGGTAACTGTGTTACCGAGCTGAACGTGTTCTGTGGAGAGGTTATCCTCATCGATAATTTTAACATTCTTGAGGGTTGCTTCAATTTCAGCGATTCTTGCTTCGATAAGACCCTGCTCGTTCTTTGCTTCGTCATATTCGGAGTTTTCGGATAAGTCGCCGTAACCGAGGGCAATCTTGATTTTTTCAGCTACCTCACGTCTCTTGACGCTTTTGAGTTCGTCAAGCTCTTCCTCAAGTTTCTTAAGACCTTCGCTGGTTAATACTGTCTGCTTTGCCATTTTAATAATGTCCTTTCTGTATTTGTTTATTCCGACGCCGAAGCGTTTGTATCGGAGATTATTACCTCAACAGCCTTTTTGTACTGTTCATCATAGGTTTCTGAATAGTTTTCAGGATCAGATTCGGGAAGTCCTGCATATTCAACCGCAAATTCAGGCTTTATACCGCTTTCATTGAATGTGCTGTCCTTGTTTGCAGGGATTATCGTGGCAACTGAAATTTCAACTGCCGTGCCGTCGCTGAAGGAACGTGCTTCCTGCAAGGTTCCGTAACCCATTGTTGCCGCACCCACAATCTTCGCACCGCTCCAGTCACGGAGAGTAACTGCGATAAGCTCTGCCGCGCCGCCTGTTTTTTCGTTTGTAATAACGCTTATAGGCAGTGTGGTGAAGTTCTCGGCGCTTGTTTCACCGATAACCGTGGTGGAATTGTTGCGGTAAAGGGCGGTTGCAACCGTCATCTGGGTGACAAAGGGGTCAAGAACTGCAGCGGCACAGGAAAAATTACCGCTTTCGAGATTTCTCAGGTCAAGAATATAGCCTGTAATATTATCGTCCTTATAGCTGTCGATAATAGCAGCCGTCTGCGTGCCTGTAAGGCTGTGAATTACCGAGAAATCAAGATAGAGTATGCCGTTGTCAAGCAGGGTTCCGCTTACGGAGCTGATTTCAAAGGCTTTTCTTGTAAGACTGTGGGTAGTTTCCTCGCTGCCCTTGCGGACAGTGACAGAGGTTTTTGTTCCCTCGTCTCCGAAACGTATCTGAGATGAAGCGGCAGCATAGCCGATTTCAAGCACGTTTTCGTTTCCTACTGCGGAAATTACATCGCCTACCTCAATTCCTGCCTCATAAGCGGAGGAATTTTCATACACGGTTGTGATTTTCAGGTATCCGCCGTCGTTTGTGGTTTCAATTCCAAGTCCTGTCAGCGTACCGCTGTCCAGCATATTCTTGTAATAGTATTCATCGGTGGTGTAGTAGCCCGAATGCTTATCCGCTATACCGCTGAGGAAGCCTTCGTAAATACCTGTCTTTATGCTTGCATCATCAATGGTATAAAGGGAATAGTTTCTTACAAATGAGTCGATTTCCTGAATACGGGTGTTTATCTCCTCACGCTGCTGAACACCTGCAATCTTGTCGTTATACAGGTTCAGCGAAACGGTCATTGTTACTACAAATGTCACCGCACAGGCAATTGCTATAAGGCTTATAGCAATACCCAGCGAAATTTTCTTATTCATTTTCTGTCTGTCCTCCGTTATTTTTTACGGAACTGCCACATATTGCAGCGGGTCAACTCTTGTGCCATCCTTACGGATTTCAAAGTGGAGGTGAGGGCCTGTTGACCAGCCTGTTGAGCCTACGGAAGCGATAACATCGCCCTGATTTACCATCTGTCCCACGCTTACATAGATTGCACTGCAGTGAGCGTAAAGGGACTGATAGCCGTTACCGTGGTCGATAACCACATACATACCATAGTCGTAGCCGGGAGTGTAGGTTGTCTTTGCGACGATGACCTCGCCGCCCTTCATAGCATAGATGTTTGCGCCGTTGATACCGCCGTTGCCGATGTCGATAGCGCCGTGATTGCCGCTGCGCCAGGGGTCATATCCGAAATAGGTGGTAATCAGTGTATATTTAGGGTCAAGGGGCCATATCCATGCACCGTTATCGTATACAACTGAGTTACTTGCGGCAAGCTGAGCCTTACGGATAATTTCGTCAATTTCCTTTTCATAGGCTTCGATTTCTTCCTTGCTGACCGCAATCTGATAGTTGTACTGGTCCTTAAGGCTTTCAAGGTCGGAAATGTGAGCGGTAACATCGTTGTATTCAGCGGTGTACTGGTTAGCCAGCTGGTTAGCGTATGCCTTTTCTTCGTCAAGGGCGGTCCATTCATCCTGAAGAGTCTGCTTCTGCACTTCTAAATCAGCCTTATCCAGTTCAAGCTGTGCCACATCCTCTTCAAGCTGAAGCTTGTCGTCTTCCAGCTTATGTATATTGTCAAGAAGCTCCTGCATGAACTCGTTGTTCTGCTTGCCTGCATTCTTCATAATTTCGGATTTGACGAATATATCGTAGAAATCGGTAGAGCCTGCAAGAACATTTAGCACATCCTCGGTATCATTCATATACATTGCGCGGACAATCTGACCGAAGCGGTAGAGATTATCCTCATTTTCCTGCGCAAGTCTTGCAATTTCGGTTTTCTTATCCTCGATTTTACGTTCGGTTTCAACGATTTCAAGCTCAAGGTCAGCAATTTCCTGTTCCTTTTCGGCAATTTCCTGCTCCTTTGCGTAAAGCTTGTTGTTCAGAAGGTCAATGCCTTCCTGCTGGAGAAGAAGCTTGCTGTAATAGTAGCCCTGAAGCTCCTCGCTTTCACTGATTTCTCCGTTTGTAGCAGTAATTTTGTTTTCAAGCTTTGCAATTTCCTGCTTATTCTTTTCAATTTCCGCTTCAAGCTCCGCCTGAGTGGAGGAGGCGCTGAGTACGACGGCGGATTCATTACCGATTATACCACAAAGCAGACAGAACATACACGCAAAAGCTGTCGAACGCAGTATTTTTGTAAATGTTTTTTTCTTCAAATTATTTTCCTTTCCATAAGGGGCTTGTGCTTTTATGTCACACTTTAAGGTATTTAGCTGTACTGATAACTGTACCGATTGCACCGAGGAGAGCACCGAGAACGCAGTTGGCCGCAAGTACAATCCATGTTACATCGCCGAAGGGCATAACGTTGACCATTCCGAGAATCTGCCAGATTTCAAAATTGCTCTGGAACAGTCCTACAAAAGCCTCGTAGGTAACTTTCGTGATAAACCATGAAGCAACGCCTGCGGCAATACCGATAAACATACCTTCAATAAAGAACGGAATTTTTACAAAGGAGTTGGTAGCACCGACAACCTTCATGATATTAAGTTCTTTCTGACGGGTGAAAACGCTGCTCCTGATGGAGTTGTAGATAATGATGATACTTGTAAGTATAAGCACTGCAAGTAATGTGATTCCGATAACGGTAAGTGTTGAACGGATATCCACAAGGGCGGAGGCAAAGTCGTAGGGTGCCGCAACCTGTTCAACGCCTTCAATTGTTGCAAACTCGTCGGCAGTCTGCGAGATAATGGAAATATCCTTTACAGTTACACGGAAGGTATGGGGCATAGGATTCTCTTCAAGGGAATCGAAAAGCTCGGTAAATTCAGGGTTTGCCGCTTCCTGGTCAGCCCATGCTTCATCCTTGGAGTAGAAAACGAAGCGTTCCGTGTTGGTGTTTATGTCGATAGCGTCGGTGATGTGGGTAAGCTGCTCCTGAGTTACCTCGCCGCTTACGAATACGTCGATTTCATTCTTTTCTTCGATATTGGAAAGCACAACGCTCATATCTATGGCAATGAGACAGGTAATGCTCACCAAAAACAGGCTTACCAGCAGTACGCAGAAGCTTGCAAAGGACATCATTGCATTTCTGAAAACAGAGCTTACGCCGCGTTTTACCAGATAGCTGAAGTTACTCATTCTCATAATCAGCGTCCCCCTTCCATATAGTCGTCGTAGTCAACGGAGCCGTCCTTGAGATTTATAACTCTTCCGCCGAAATGACGCACGATTTCGTGGTCGTGGGTTACCATGATTACGGTAGTTCCGCATTCGTTGATGTCCATAAGGAGTTCAACAATTTCATAGGAAAGCGCAGGGTCGATATTACCCGTAGGCTCGTCTGCAATAATAATCTGAGGGTCACAGGCAAAGGCTCTTGCGATAGCCACACGCTGCTGCTCGCCGCCGGAAAGCTGGCTGGGATAGCATTTTGCCTTGTCACCCAGCTTTACCAGATTCAGAACATAAGGAACCCTCTGACGGATATATCTTTTTGATTTATCAATAACTCTCAGTACAAATGCCACATTTTCATAAACCGTTAAGTTGGGGATAAGGCGGAAATCCTGAAAAATCATACCCAGTGAACGGCGGAAATAGGGAAGCTTGCGGTTTTTAAGCTTTGAGAGGTTATAGTCGTTTACAAATACTCTGCCCTTTGTAGGCTGAATCTCTCTTGTGAGAAGCTTTAAAAGGGTACTTTTACCCGCACCCGAACTGCCGACGATAAATACGAACTCGCCGTCGTTGATACGGATATTGACATCGTTGAGGGCGTCGATACCGCCCTTTATACCGTCGTTGTAGTGAACATCAACATTCTTTAATTCTACCATATATGTAAAAATCTCCTTTCATTGTTTACGGCAACCCATAAAACGACAGATTCAGGGTATACTGTTCTGTATATAGAGACTCCGGAAACTGTCATAAGGTTGCAGATAAAGGAAGAAAAATTAACCTTAAAAAACATTCTGCGAGGCGGCAAAATTATGCCGCCTCGTGATGTCGTGAATTTAAAATATTAAATCAGAACTTTACAGGGTCTGCAGCGAGGTATTTTCTTACCATGAGCGCAATCTTGAAAATGATAGCGTGGTCGAATTCTCTTAAATCAAGACCTGTAAGCTTCTTTATCTTGTCAAGTCTGTAAACAAGTGTGTTTCTGTGTACAAAAAGCTTTCTGGAGGTTTCGGAAACGTTCAGGTTGTTTTCAAAGAAACGCTGGATTGTGAATAATGTTTCGTGGTCGAGGGAGTCGATAGAACCCTTCTTGAACACTTCCTTTAAGAAGGTTTCGCAGAGCGTCGTGGGGAGGTGATAGATAAGTCTTGCGATACCGAGGTTGTCATAGCTTACGATATTCTTTTCTGTATCAAATACCTTACCTACTTCGATAGCAATCTGAGCTTCCTTGAAGGAACGCGCAAGGTCCTTTACGCCCATAACGGGAGTGCCGATACCGACGTTGACACGTGTGAAGAACTCTGTCTGGAGTGTATCGGAAATGGAGCGTGCAAGCTTCTCTAAATCCTTTACATCGATGTTGTTCTTGATTTCCTTTACGAGAACGATATCTGTTTCAGTGATGTTGAAAACGAAATCCTTGTTTTTGTCGGGGAACAGGTTCTGGATTACGTCATAAGCGGAGACATCGTTTGCGGAAACGATATTGATAAGGAAAACAACTCTGCTGATGTCGGCGTTGAAATGCAGTTCTCTGGACTTGATGCTGATATCGCCGGGGAGAACGTTATCGAGGATAATGTTCTTGATAAAGTTGTTGCGGTCGTATTTTTCATCGTAATACTGCTTGATGCTGGAAAGGGAGATAGCAAGAATGGACGCATACTTGCCTGCGATTTCGTCTGTGCCTTCCACGAATACGGCATAGTCGGGCTTCACATGAACGCCGAAAGGCTTATATGTATAGCCGTCACGGATAAAGATGTCATGGGATTCACCCAGTTCAATGGAGAAGAAGTCGTTGCTTGTACCGATTCTTGCAAGCTCGCTACAAGCTACTACGGTAGCGTTTTCGTCGATAACACCGATAACACGACCGATGGTATCTCTCATCTGATGTACTACGCCCTGAAATAATCTGTTTGACATAATAAAATTCCTTTCCGGGCTTCAGCCCGCCTTGACGGACGCACTTTGTCGCTCTTTGCAATATGCAACGCATGGGGCGCAGACCGTCAGTTTTGTTAATGGTTATGCCCCTCTCGACAGGGCATAAAAATACCTAATATATATTTTAATAGAAAATTAAAAAAAAATCAAGTCTTTTATGTGAAAAATGTAAATTTTTCTTGTAAAAATTTTTACATATTGCCAAAAACGGCTTTTTATGGTATAATAATTTCGATTTAAATGCAAATTTGATTATTTTTTCAGTGAAAAGTGAATATTGAAGAGTGAAAAGTTAAGGTGCGGCTTTGCCGCAGATTATAAAATTATCGCCGCAGGCGATACAATAGCTGTTCACTTTTAGTTTTTCGTTCTTCACTTAAAAAGGAAAAGAGGTAAACACATGAGCGAAAAGTTCTATATAACCACCCCGATTTATTATCCCTCGGGAAATCCTCATATAGGTCACTGCTATACAACCGTAGCCTGCGATACAATCGCACGCTTCAAGAGAATGCAGGGTTATGATGTAATGTTCCTTACAGGTACTGACGAGCACGGTCAGAAGATTGAGCTGAAGGCAAAGGAGCAGGGCGTTACTCCCAAGGAATATGTAGACCCTATCGTTGACAACTTCAAGCGTCTCTGGGAGACAATGAATGTAAGCTACGACAGATACATCAGAACAACCGACGACTATCATATCGAAACAGTGCAGAAGGTTTTCCGTGAGCTTTACGACAGAGGCTATATCTACAAGGGCAAGTACACAGGCAAGTACTGCACCCCCTGCGAAAGCTTCTGGACAGAGTCCCAGCTTGTTGACGGCAAGTGCCCCGATTGCGGACGTGATGTAATCGAAGCTGACGAAGAAGCGTATTTCTTAAAGCTCTCCCTTTTTGAGGACAAAATCCGCAAGTTCCTTACCGAAACAGACTATCTCCAGCCTGCAACACGTGTAAACGAAATGGTGAACAACTTCATCAACGCAGGCCTTGAAGATTTATGCGTGTCCCGTACCACCTTCACATGGGGCGTGCCTGTGGATTTTGACGAGGGTCATGTTGTTTACGTATGGGTTGACGCCCTTACAAACTATATCTCCGCTCTCGGCTATCAGAACAGTGCATATAACGATTATGACAAGTACTGGCCTGCGGATATGCACATGACTGCAAAGGAAATCGTGCGTTTCCACTCTATTGTATGGCCCATTATCCTTATGATGCTGGATTTACCTCTTCCCAAGCGTCTTTACGGCCACGGCTGGATCAACTTCAACGGTCAGAAGATGAGTAAGTCCCTGGGCAACGTTATCGACCCCTTTGTTCTTGCTGAACGTTACGGGGTTGACTCGGTACGTTATCAGATTTTACGTGATATGCCCTACGGCTCCGACTGCAACTTCTCCAACGAGATTATGATAGGCAGAATCAACACCGACCTTGCCAACGATTTAGGCAACCTTGTTTCCAGAACTGTTGCAATGGTTGACAAGTATTTCGGCGGCACACTTCCTGCTGACCGTGTGGCTGACGACCTTGACAAGGAACTTATCGGCATGGCGGAGGCTCTCAAGGCTCCCGTTTCCGACCTTATCAGCGAGGCTCAGCTTTCCAAGGCACTTGAAGAGATTTTCAAGGTTATTTCCAGAGCAAACAAGTATATTGATGAAACTGCACCCTGGGTGCTTGCAAAGGATGAAGCAAACAAGGCGCGCCTTGCAACCGTTCTTTATAATCTTCTTGAAACAATCCGCCTCTGTTCTTCTCTCCTATTCCCCTTTATGCCTACTGCTATGCCTAAGGTGTGGGAGCAGATAGGTGCGGATGAAACAATGATTACCTATGAGCAGTCAGGTACTTTCGGCGTTCTTCCTGCAACCGTAACAGTAAAGAAGGGTGAGGTTCTCTTCCCCAGAATTGATATGGAAAAAGAAATAGAGGAGCTTAACGCACTTCTCGGCCCGAAAAAGGAATACAAGGAAGATGAGGATTTAGATAAGGCAAATATTATCACTATTGACAAGTTTGCTGAAATCAAGCTCAGAACAGGTGAAATTGTTGCCTGCGAAAAGATGAAGAAGGCCAAGAAGCTTCTGAAAATCCAGATTGATGACGGCCGTGACGGCAGACAGATAGTTTCGGGTATTGCAAACTACTATACACCCGAAGAATTAATCGGAAAGAAGATTATTTTCGTGGCTAACCTTGCACCTGCAAAGCTTTGCGGAGAGGAAAGTCAGGGTATGCTTCTTGCTTGCGACGCAGGAGATGACGTGAAGGTAGTATTCCTTGACGGGGATATACCTAACGGAAGCACTGTAAGATAAAAAGTAAAGATACAATTAAAAGGCTTCCGCTTGTAAGCAGAAGCCTTTTCCGTTTGCTGCTATGCAGTAATTTCTCCGTATATCCTTTCAAGACTTTCTATCGCCTTATCGTGAAGTCTTGTTATATGGCGGCGGCTGTAGCCCATTTTTTCGCCGATTTTTTCCATTGGCTGATTAAGAATGTAGTGACGCTCAATTATCGTTCTCTGAATACCGTTGGAAAGAGACGATACAAGCTCCCTTATGCGGAGCTTCACATCAACCAGTTTGTCTATTTCATCGTTTATTTCATTTTCAAGGTCAATTATCCTTGCGGTTGTCCGTCCGACACGGTCTGTGTATGTACCCTGCGGGTGACTTTCCGTAAAGGGAGAGGTTGTAACCTTTGCTGCAAGGCTGCGAAGCTCGGCAATCTGTTCGAGCTTCATATCAATAAGGCTGTTGATTTCAAAATGGCTTTTAAGTAATTCTCTGATATTCATAATTTCCTCATTCTTTCCGATAAATTTCTTTTTCTGTGGTTTCAATTGTTGTTTCTGATTGCGGTTCGTCCTGAATTTTTCCGCAGATACGGCATCTTCTGTATATTTCATTATCGTAGCTGTCGTAAAATTCAGAGACTGAAAATTCGTTACAGGCTGTGCATAGTTGCATTATTCTCCTTTCGTTGCAATTTAGGGTCAGGTTTAAGAGCGTTGCATTTTTGGGACGATTTCAGTATAGCATATTGCTGTGGAATTGTCAATATATTTTTGCAACAAAAAATATTTTTTAAAAACTGTTGCATTTTTAAGACGAGCGATGTATAATTAAATACAGAAATAAAACCCCGAAAGGAGAAAGAGTATGGACAGCAAACGTGAAATGCTCAGAAGAATGAGGCTGCGCAGGCTTGAGCTGGGATACAGCTATCAGGATTTGGCTGACAGAACAGGTCTCAATAAATCCACGCTCCAGCGTTATGAAACGGGAAAGACGGGAAAACTGCCGCTTGATAAAGCAGAGATTATTGCAAGGGCGCTTGAAACCTCTGTTGAGTATCTTCTCGGGCTGGAATATGCTGAGAAGCCTGCAGGCGGTTTTTCGGACGTTTTCAGTGTTCCCGTTTTCGACAGCGTCAGCGCAGGCTTCGGCTGTTACGCTGACAGCAGTGCAGTCGGAAGCAAGCCCACATTTCTTGAAAATGCCGCAGAGGCAGGGGAATATCTCTGGATAAACGTAAAGGGCGACAGTATGTCACCCAAGATTGAAAACGGAGATATGATACTTGTCCGCAGACAGGACAGTGTGGAAAACGGCAATGTAGCAGTTGTCATGATAGATGACGAGGCAGTTGTGAAAAAAGTGAAATACGGAAAGGGCTGGGTTGAGCTCCATTCCTTCAACCCCTATTATCCCGTCCGCCGTTTTGAAAAGCAGGAAGCGCAGAAAATCACGGTTGTAGGTCTTGTGAAAGAGGTGTGCAAGAAGCTGTAAGGCTGCGCATTGCATTGTTTATGGCATTGACCTTATATGACAACTGTGTTACAATTAGCTGACAGATAAACTTGAATTTGAGGAGATGAAAAATGGAGTACAAAATAAGATTGGCTATGGATGATGATATTGCTCCAGCACTTGATTTGGCATGGCGGATGTTTGTTAAGTATGATTCGCAAGATTATGGCGTTGAGCATACAGAACGTATGCGAAAGGCAATTGAAGATAGATTAAAAGATTTAAGTATTTATACTCAACGCTTGATGGTAGTCACATTAGTTGATGGTAAAGTTGTAGGAATGTTAGAAACATATGGAACAAATAGGATTTCTTTACTATTTGTCGATAGTGAGTATCAACGTAAAGGAATAGCGACAGC
>CAZGRB010000063.1:9277-11687 GCA_964527695.1 uncultured Ruminiclostridium sp. | reverse complement strand
TTCCGCCCAACGGGAGGTAGAGTCCGCCATAATTGCAATATCATAACCCATATCACGGTAGTATTCCGCAATGGTGATACCCGTGTAGATTGACGCTTCACGTGCCGCAACAGGCATATTTGAAGTATTTGCAATAAGCACGGTACGGTCAGTAAGGTGCTTGCCCGATTTCGGGTCGATAAGCTCGGAAAATTCCTCAAGCACCTGAGTCATTTCGTTTCCTCGCTCGCCGCAGCCGATATATACGATAATATCTGCGTCGCACCATTTTGCAATCTGGTGCTGGGTCATGGTCTTACCTGTACCGAAGCCGCCGGGGATTGCCGCTGTGCCGCCCTTTGCGATAGGTGCAATGGTATCAAGCACACGCTGACCTGTAAGCAGGGGTGTGTTTATGGGAATACGTCTCTTTACGGGACGGGGAGTTCTGATAGGCCATCTCTGACATAAATCCAGTGAGATTTCTTTTCCGCCGTATTTTACCTTGATAATTGTATCATCGGGGTGATATTTACCGTTTTCCGCTGTCCAGATAACCTCGCATTTGCCGAAATCCGGAGGAATCATCACCTTATTCACTATAAGGGGACTTTCAGGGCAGGAGGCATATACCATACCTGCTTCAAGAATGTCCCCGACCTTTGCGGTAACGGTAACGTCAAACTCCCTTGAAAAATCCACAGTGGGAATACTGCTGCCCTCGGTTACAAAGCAGCCGTCTGTCTCCACCATTTTCTTTAAGGGTCTTGCGATTCCGTCAAAAATATCGGAAATTATACCCGGCCCTAAGGTTACACTCATAGGCGCACCTGTGCCCTCTACCTTTTCGCCTATTTTAAGTCCTGCGGTATTTTCATAAACCTGAATGATTGTAAATTCGTCATTTACGCCGATAACCTCGCCGATAAGCTTCTTCTCACCTACGTAGACCATCTCACGCATTGCGAATTCCTTTGTCTTACGCAGCTTTATGACAGGACCGTTTATTGCATATACAGTATTCATAAGCACCGTTCCTTTCCTTTAATCAAAGCTGCATTCCCTCTGACGCTGAAAAGCCTTCACGTTCCTTTTCAAGCGCTGCGTCAAGAGATAAATCCACAATTATACCCTTTTCGGGAATTTTTACAATAATTCCGCCGATTGCAATGCTGTCGGAAGCGAGTATCTGTACACCCTTTTCCGGCAAAAAAACGCCCACGGCGTCAATATCCTGCTCACGGCAGTAAACCTGTGCATTATCAAGGGAAAAATTACCCCTTGCTTCATCAATACTGCGTGCAAGATAGTCCTTGTAGCTTTCCTTTTCCGTTTCAGCCTTCAATTCCGCTTCCACACGAGAGAAAAACTCGTCAACAAGCTTTGAGCGGTGCATAAGAACACGCTTTCCCTCTGAAAAACGCATCTCGGACACTCTCCTCTGCTCATCGGCTCTGAACTTTTCAACCGTCTGGCGGGTGTTTTCCTTATGTGCTCTGCGGATTCCCTTTTCCGCAGCAGCAACAGCCTCGTCTGCGGATTTCTGTGCTGCTTCGATAATTGCCGACGCCTCGCTTTCGGCGCAGCTTTCAATCTCCTTGCGGAGCTTATTCAGCTTCGCTGTATTTTCACTCATAATAATGACCTTTCTGTTAAAAGCACTGCGGTTATAATTTCAGACCTATCGCCTCGCTGACATAGCCCGAGATTGCGTCCGAAACGCCTGAATCACCGTGTCTGTCAGGTATCTCAACAATAAGAGGTCTGCTTCTGTTCAGCTTTAAATCAAATATTTCGCCGCTGCACAGGTCGGTAAGCTTCTTTGTCATAAGTACAATTGCCACGGTTTCGTCATTAACCGCCGTTTCAAGGGCAGAAATAACCTCGTCCCTTTCATGCACTACAACGCCGTCAATTCCCGCAAGCTTCATACCCATCTGGGTATCAATATTATCGCTTATAAGAAAACATCTCATGGTTATTAACTGAAAAGAATAAGAATTGAAATCAAAAGACCGTAAATGGCAACACCTTCGCCAAGAGCTACGAAGATAAGGGACTTTGTAAAGTTCTTTTCATCCTCGCTTGTAGCTCCGATAGCAGCTGTTGCGGCATTACCTACGGCAATACCTGTACCGATAGTTGCCATACCTGTGGAAAGCGCTGCGGCAAGTGCCTTGATGCCGTCACCGATTGTTGTACCTGCTGCTGCAACTGCTTCAGCACCCTCAGCGCTTGCAAGTACAGGCATGAAGATTGTCATAAGAAGCATTGTGCCTACAAATGTGCCTGCATTTAAAAGAACTGTCTTTTTTCTGCTGAATTCAAGTCCCAGCTTCTGCTTTCTTACAGCAGAAGCAAGGGGAATTATAATAAGTGCAACCGCAATTAAAGGTAATAAGAATAATAACATTTTGTTTTCATCCGAATA
>CAZGRB010000063.1:0-9267 GCA_964527695.1 uncultured Ruminiclostridium sp. | reverse complement strand
GTACGCTTTGTGATTGCCGCAGGGCTGAAGGGCTTTCCGCCGCCCTTGAAGAAACGGCTGAACAGCTCGTAGAATTCAAGTCTCAGCACCTGAATACCTACAAGGAAGCCTTCAACACCTGTTACAAAGGCATTTCCGAGTATCTGTACCAGAATATAGCCGACTCCGCCGCCTGTCATATCCGCAAGCACGTTTACAACAAGCATAAGACCTGCGTGGCTTAAGATAAAGCCGCCGATACGTAAGAAGGACATGGTATTTGTAAGATAGGTAAGGCAGGTTTCAAAAAGCTCAATCACACCCTCGATAATGAAATTGCCCACGGGTTTCTTTTCGCCGCCCTTTTCACGGAACATAGCGTCAAGCTTTCTCTTGAGACCTGTGTCGATATTGCCCTTGCCGCCCTTCTTTGTGCTTCCCACATTGATAAAATGAAGGATAGGCTCCTTGAAGAACATAACCACAAGAGGCAGTACGATAAATAATGCGATATACCATGGCTGCATGAGCTGAAGTCCGATAAATGAACCGCCAATACCAAGAATCAGTGCAACATAGAACACAAAGCCTGTAAGTCCGCTTGCGCCGAATAATCCGTTTTCCACATCACGGGACTTTATGCAGATTATCATATTGACAATCATTGACAACACTACAAGGAGTACACCAATCAGAAGCGCCGCAATAAGCAGTACCGATGAAACACCGAAAATGTTTTCGGGCGCCGTTTCATAACCCAGCAATGTATAGATTTCAGGAGCGTGGAAGAAAGGAGTAATAATATGCTCATTTCCGAAAACCGAGCCGTACAGCACACCGAACAAAGCGCTGGAAATACCGATTCTTGTCATAATGGGAGCAAGCTTCACCTTTGTGAATTTTGTCATCAGCAGGCCAAGCAGGGTTATACATAAGCCCTGACCCAGGTCGCCGAACATTATACCGTAAACCAGCATATATGTAATGGCAACTATGGGGGTGGGGTCTATACCGTCCGCCGCAGGAAGCCCATACATCTTCACGAACATTTCAAAGGGCTTTACAAACCAGTTGTTCTTCAGCTTTACAGGGGTATCCCTGCCCTCTGTGGGAACGGGAGTTATTTCAATATCGCCCTTTGTATTCAGCAGGCTTTCAAACTGCTCCTTTTTCCTTTCGGGAATATATCCCGAAAAATGGAATCTTGAACCGAAAACAAGAACATTTGAACGAAGCTCATAGCTGTTGCTCAGTACAACAAGCTTTGCGCAGACCTGGGAAAGCTTTTCCCTTTCCCTTTCCGCAAATTCAGCTATAGCAGCTTCGATTGATTCCATCTTTTCGGTTTCTGTGCGTATTGTCGCAATAAGACGCTCTGTTGCAGTCTCACTGTTACCCGAAAGATAAGCAGGAAGCATTACCCGCTGAAAGCCCAGTGCGTTGAAAAGATAATCCGCTTCAGCACGCTGATTCTTCGGGACAATATACATACACCATGCGTAGTCCTTGTCGTTTTTGAAACGGAAGAAGAAGTAAGGACGCTCCTTGTAATGTTCAAGCTTGCGTATATTGTTTGCAGGCATACGGCCGAAACGGATTTTTATGTATTCGCAGGCGAATAATTCTTCAAAATCCGTGTTGAAATCCTCAAGCTGGTCCAGATTGTTATAAATAGCACCGTGTTCCTTTATGGATTTTTCAAGACTGCGCTTTTCTGCGTCCAGCTCTGAGATTCTTTTTTCAATATCATCAAGATAACGCTTGAAATCTATGCTGACATTATATTCAACGCTGTCGTAGGATGCGTTTTCATCAAGGGTAATCTGCAGCTGCTGTGCAATTGATCGGCAGCGCTTTATCATCCGCTCATACAGCCCCTTGTCACGAAGGCTCTTGGCTTCAAGATACGTGCCTGATACATCGGGAGCGGGGCTCATATGGAAATACCCGCTTTCGCAGCATCGGACAAGGGTCTTGTTTACCTTTTTCAAAGGACCTTCAACATTCACGAGCGTAAGTTTTTCTATCGCCATTTTATGATGTTCCTTTACTAAAATTCAACTTATATAATTACAAGCTTTTCTATTTCCGAAGGGCTTTCGCCGTAGCGTATGCCCTCGATTATTTTCTGAAGATTCGTTCTCTGTATTTCAAGCAGGACAATCAGCGCAAAAAACGCTTCCGTTTCATCATTGGTAAGCGACAGTCTGTGACGGAAGAATTCATAATCCGACCTTGTCGCCGCAAGCTCGGGAAAGCTTTCATCAACATCTGCCTTCCCCGGAATACACTTGTTGCACATAAGCTTTATCAGTGCGTCGGTAGGATACTGACTGCGCAGGGCGTTGTCTACATCCGCAGGCTTTACACGGTAGTGAAAGGGAAGGATAAGTTCCTTTATACGTTCCTCATCTTCGTCAAAGAATTTCTTAAGGCGATAGCAGAGAAGTACATTATCCATATCAATCTTACGTAAAAAGAACTGCTTCATACGTTCACGCTTCTGTCCCCTGAAATCACGGTTTATAACACCGAATGCCCAGCTGAGATAACAGCTGTTCACCACGGTTATACAGCGGTTTATATCAGGGCTTTCCGCTTCAAGGAAGGCTGCAAGAGGCTTATACATTCTCACTGCAGACAAGACTACTGCAAGCTCCTTCAGCGTCTGTGCTGCGGAAGCCTCTGCTGCGTCAAAGCTCACATAATCCATAAGATAAACGGGAAAGCTTAAAAAAAAGGTCTGCTGATTCCCTGAAGCAATAGCGGTTATAAGCTTTATAACCTGTTCCGCCTCGCATTTTTTTATATAAAAGTCAAGTATTCCGTTTTTTCTTTCAGGGCTGAACCTTCTGATTCTCATATAGGTGCGGAAAACATATTCGTTAAGTATATTTTCCAGCTCGCCTCTGTGTATTGTGGATTCGTCTGTTTCAGCAAAAGTCTCACTGAAGGCGGGGACATTCTTGAGGTAAGCCGTTACAGCACTTACCGAATTACGCTGTATAAGTGTATCATAGTCTGATTTTTTAAGAAAGGTTCCGTAAACTGCCTTTGATTTTGCAGGGATACTGCTGTTAGCCATCAACTGCTGTTCCCCTTAAAATTCTTTCCACTATCCTGCGGCACATACTTTCAGAGCCGTTTTCCATCACTGAATCAAGTCTGCGGCATTTTTCATCTGCTTCAGAGGTGATTTTGTCAATTTCCTTATCCGAAAGCTTCTTTATCTGCTCACATTCCTTGCGGATTTCCGCTTCGGACTGTGCCTTTGACGACTGTTCAAGATTTGAAAGCTTTTTGTTTGCTCCGGCTGTTACCCTTTCCGCCTCGGCTTTGGCTCTCTTCATTCTTTCCCTTGCCGCCTTATCCATTTCGATAATGGTCTGGATTGTGTTATTCATAGTAAATGAGCAACCTTTCTGAAAAAATCATATATTATATATATTAATCCTTCGGAGACTTTTTTTCAAGGGGAAAACTCTACTAATAATATTCTGCTTTTTTGGTTGAAATAACGGAAAAAATCGAGAAAACCGCCCTGCAATACGGTTTGCAGGGCAGTTAAGATTTGGTTAATTTCCTTTATGTTATATTCCCCAGACCGAAGCTTACGGAGAGGGCGTTATCCACCTTGTGCATATCGCTTGTTCCAAGCTCTCCCATACGCTCCTTGAGACGCTTTTTGTCAAGAGTACGCACCTGCTCCAGCAGGACCACCGAGTCCTTTGCAAGTCCGCAGCTTACCGCATTCAGCGAAATGTGGGTCGGAAGCTTTGTCTTTTCCCTCTGACTTGTAATCGCCGCCGCTATTACCGTAGGACTGTGCTTATTGCCGATGTCGTTCTGAACGATAAGTACGGGACGGACTCCGCCCTGCTCAGAGCCGACAACGGGACTTAAATCTGCGTAGTATATTTCTCCTCGTTTTATGTTGTTCATAATACATTTCCTTTCTTGTTGCCGATTGCCTCTTTCACTCATATTTTTAACCACGGCTGTGGATTTATTCAGAATACGGGCACTGCCCGATATATTTTATTAATTTTTATTGACAATTGTGCAGATATTTGCTAAAATTTAAGTTAATACAGTTAAAGAAAGGATAACTCAATGAAAAAAAGTTTTTTGAAGCTTGTATCGATTTTTACAGCGTTATCATTAGCTGCAGGCTGTGCAGGTTCTCCCACACAGACCGAAGATTTTGCCGAGGGTACAACTACCGCTCCCTCAGCTTCGGCAGACACCGAAGACTCCGCTGCAGCTGAAACCACAACCGAAGCAGAAGAAACCACAGCCGCAGAAACCGAAGCCGAAATTGATTACAGCTCGCTTTCAGATGAGGAAATATACAGCCTTATGGTTGAACGTTCACTTATGACCACGGGTGATATGACACGTATGGCCAATGTTTTCAAGCGTGCAGCTGACGGCGAGGATATAAAGGCTGCATACATAGGCGGTTCAATTACCGAGGGCTACAGCGACAACATCACCCTTAAAACCGAGGAAAAATGGGTTACAATGTCAACAGAGTGGCTTAATGAGCAGTTCCCCGATTCCGATATTACATATGTAAATGCAGGACTCAGCGGCACTCCCTCAACTCTTGGCAATGTACGTCTCCAGCGTGACGTTTTACAGTACGACCCTGATATTGTTTTTGTCGAATTTGCTGTAAATGACGGCACTGAAGCAAACTACAGGAACGCCTACGAATCCCTTGTCCGCACGCTTCTTACACAGGATAAGGATATTGCAGTCGTTCTCCTGTTTACAATTATCGAAAGCGGTCACACCTGTCAGCCTCATATGAGTCAGATAGGCGAAAACTATAATCTTCCCATGATAAGCCTTCCCGATTCCGTGTGGGTTGAAATGCAGGAGGGCAGAATGGCATGGAGCGACTACTCCGCTGACCAGTCCCATCCCAACGTTGAAGGCAGCATTATGATCCGTGATTTTGTAATCAACTATTTTGAGGCGGTTATGGCTGACTATGAAAGCAATACGGGCGCAGTTGACAAGAATCTTCCCGACCCTGTTTACAGCGGTGATTATGCAGATATGACCTTCGCTGACAATACCACTCTCGATGTTGAAGCCACAGGTTTTGAGCCCTCCGATAACGGTCACCACTGGTTCAAGGAAGGCTGGCAGTTCCGTGCAGATACAGGTGCCTCCCTTAAATTTACCGTAAACTGCAAGAAGCTTGCAATGGTTATCAAGGTAAATAATGCAAAGACCTTCGGCGAAGCGGAAATCTATGTTGACGGCGAGCTTACAGGAACAGTAAATTCAAACCGTTCAGACGGCTGGAACAACCCTGTTTCCGAATACATTATCGACAACGACGAATGTGCTGAGCACACCGTTGAAATTGTTATTCCCGAGGGACAGAAATGCTATTTCGGCATTCTTGGCTTCGGATATTGTGAATAAAGGCAATGCCTTAATAAATAAAAACTGAAAGGATGTCATAAAAATGGCTGAAAAGAAATCAATTATCGCTGAATTCAAGGAATTCATCTCAAAGGGCAATGTTATGGATATGGCAGTCGGTGTTATCATCGGTTCCGCTTTTACAAAGATTGTTAACAGCGTTGTATCCGATATTATCACCCCTGCTCTGGGTCTTTTAACAGGCAATATCGACTTCTCAGACCTTAAAGTTGTTCTTTCTGAGGCAGTTATGGAAGGCGAAACAGTTGTAAAGGAAGAGCTTGCAATCCGCTACGGCGTATTCCTTGACGCTCTCATCAATTTCTTCCTTATTGCTATCTGCGTATTTGCAATGGTTAAGGTTATCAACACTATCAAGAACAAGGCTGAAGCATTAAAGAAGAAGGAAGCTGAAGAAAAGGCTGTGGAAGAAGCTGCCGCACCTGCACCCGACCCTCAGCTTGAGCTTCTTACCGAAATCAGAGATTTGCTTAAGAATAAGTAAAACATAAAGCCCAGCGGTTTTAACCGCTGGGCTGATTTTTTACACAGAATTATATTCGGAATAAAAATTGCTGAAACTTATGGAAAGCTTTTCGTATATCATATCTGAGGGTGTGCCATGCAGAATATACATATATCCCTGAAGCATTATCAGATGCTTCACAAGCGCTGTATCCGACAAATCCGACAACATTATTTTTGCAGAATAAATATCAAAAATCTCATCGCATGATAATAGCTTTTCTGTTGATGTCGATGAACGAATCAAATCTTTGAGAAACGGAGCAATATCGGGATAATCCAGATATTTACTCAGTTCTAAAAGTCCATTGTTCATTGCGCACTCGGAAATTTCACATATTGTTTTTATTGTTGGCTGATAATCCGTTTCTGCAATGATTTCACGCTTTCCTATTCTATCATATATGTCGGAGATTTCCAGAAAAGCTGATATAGATTTTCTTTGATTTTTTTCTTTTTCTTTTATAAGAAGCATCATGTTTTCTTCGGCTTTTTTCTTATAATTTCCCTCTGAGAGCCGCTCGCCTGATAAAAGCTCATTTATGCTTATTCCTACAGCTTCACATAACGGCATAAGTGTGGAAACTTCGGGAAGCCCTTTTCCAGTCTCCCATTTGGATATGGTTTTACTGCTCACATAAAGCATATCTGCCAATTGCCCTTGTGTCAAACCTTTTTTCTTTCGCATTTCAGAAATAAATTTACCTATTTTAATCTGCTCCATAATATAGTCCTCCTGTTGATTCTATAATAGAATAGAATCAACAAAAAATCAACCTACGAATCGTAGAATAAAAAAGCAAGCGCAATTCAAAACCGCACTTGCTCTGTTTTTTATTATTCGAATACCGAACAAATCTCAGACGTATTCTTGATGCCGTACTCGCCGTTTATAAGGGGTTCGCCCCAGTCGGCAGAAAGTACCGAGCCGTCCCATTCGTTTGCAATGTCGAGATACTCAACACCGCCGCCGTTGCCCTTCCATGACCAGCCCAGATAGCCTACGCCTATTTCGGTGCAGTATTCCATTATGTATGCTTCGTCAACATCACCATCGGAATGATTATAGCCGAATTCGCCGATACATACACATAAGCCCTGCTTCTGAACATTGTCGATATTACGCTTGATTACCTTTTCTGTTCCGCCTGCCGTGCCGTACATATGGATTGAAAACATTGTGTTGCCGAGTGAGTCTGCTGCAAGCACATCAGCACCACGCTTTGCAATGCTCATAGGATACTGACCCCAGCCTGCGCTGTCAACCATGATAAGGTTTTCAATGCCTGCTTCCCTGATTCTTGGAATCTGACTGATATATGCTTCCGCCCATTCATCAACGCCCCAGTCGCCGTACCATTCGTTCGCAATGTTGAGAATTACATATGCTTCATTTCCGATAAGCGCATCCTTCATTTCAATCCAGTAATCCACAATTCCTTCAAGAACAGAAACCTCGTTCTTACCTGTGCCGTCGTGAACTTCAAGAACTGCTACAAGCTTATATTCCTTGCACAAATCTATGATTTCAAGAATGCTGTCAAGGCTGTCCTTATTCCACTGATAGCCGTTGGAAAGCACAATTCTCACTGTGTTTGCCCCTGTTTCGGCTATTGCTGGAATTGCTGTTTTCAGTTCGCCTTTGAACCATGTGTGAGCGTGATTCACACCACGCATGATAAATTCGTTGCCATTTGCGTCATAAAGCTTTGTGCCGCTGACGCTGAACCCTTTTCCTGCATAGGAAACATTCTGCTGTTCTGTGGTTGCTTCGGTAACAAGGGCTGTTGTGGTTGCTTGAGTTGTTACTGCTTCCTCTGTCGCAGCTTCGGTTGTTGCTTCTGTCGAAGTTTCCGTTGTAACTGATTCTGTTTCTTCAGTCGTATCAGTTGTTGTTTCTTCTGCCTGGGTAGTTGTTTCAGCTTCTTCAGTTGCTGTTTCAGCAGCAGTTGTTGTAGCGGTTGCCTCAACCGTGGGAGCTTCTGTGCCTGTGGTTGTGACAACATCAGAAGCGTTGCAGGCAGATAACGCCATTACGCCTGCTAACAGCAGTGCGGCAAGTTTCTTTGTAAATTTCATAATTTGTACCTCTAGATATACAGTTGTATACAGAAAAGCCTGTCCGTTTAAGGACAGGCTTTAGTCGTGTTAATTAAACAAGTTCAATGATTGCCATTTCAGCAGCGTCACCGCGTCTGGGTCCAATCTTGATGATTCTTGTGTAACCGCCGTTCTTGTCAGCATACTTGGGGGAGATTTCGTCGAAGAGCTTCTTGCAGACATCTTCCTTTGTAACGTATGCGAAAACCTGGCGCTTGGAGTGAAGGTCGTTCTTCTTACCGAGAGTAATCATCTTCTCAGCTTCGCTGCGAACTTCCTTTGCTCTTGAAACTGTTGTTTCAATCTTACCGTTTTCGAGTAAGAATGTAACCATAGCTCTGAGCATTGCCTTTCTATGGTCGCTGGTTCTACCTAACTTTCTCATTGCCATAATGGTTTCTCCTTTCTGACAATATGTGATATGTCAATTCATTATTCTTCGCTCGAAGCAAGATCAAAACCGAGAGACTGAAGTTTTGCTCTGACTTCTTCGAAGGACTTCTTACCTAAGTTTCTTACCTTCATCATGTCTTCCTGAGACTTGTTGATAAGGTCGTCAACTGTGTTGATTCCTGCACGCTTTAAGCAGTTGAAGGAACGAACGGATAAGTCAAGGTCTTCGATTGTCATTTCGAGAATCTTGTCCTTGCTCTTGTCATCCTTTTCAACCATGAGCTCGGGCTGTGTAAGTTCGTCGGATAAATCAACAAAGAGTGCGAGATGCTCGCAGAGAACCTTTGCTGCATAGGAAACTGCTTCCTTTGCGGAGATTGTACCGTCTGTCCAAACTTCGATAATAAGCTTATCGTAGTCTGTTCTCTGACCTACACGTGTGTTTTCAACAGTATAGTTAACCTTTAATACAGGTGTATAGATGCTGTCAACAGGGATTACGCCGATTGCTTGCTGCGGCATAAGGGACTTGTTCTTTTCAGCGGATACATAACCTCTGCCTCTGTCGAAGGTAAGCTCCATAAAGAGCTTAGCACCTGCGCTTAAGGTAGCGATATGCATACCGGGGTCGAGGATTTCGATTTCGCTGTCGGTCTTGATATCACCGGCAGTTACAACGCCCTCACCTTCTGCTTCGATGTATACCGTCTTGGGGCATTCGCCGTACATCTTAGCAATAAGACCCTTAACATTCAGGATAATTTCAGTAACATCTTCCTTTACGCCGGGGATTGTGGAAAATTCGTGCTGAATTCCATCAATCTTCAC
>CAZGRB010000062.1:0-11715 GCA_964527695.1 uncultured Ruminiclostridium sp. | reverse complement strand
TGCTCGCACAGGCTAACCAGCAGCCTCAGGGCGTTCTCCAGCTCCTCGGCTAATATTAGCAGGGAACTCAGAATCGCTTAATAAGAGCATAATTAACTAACTGAATTTTACGCCCCCGAGGTCACGGCTTCGGGGGCAATTCAGAAAATTTATCCCCTTTGACAATGAGTGTCAAATATTTAATCTCTGCACATTTGCCAAATTAATTAGTCAGTTTTTGTAATTCTGTACAAAATTCGGGTTACACACAAGTTACAATCCGAATTTTTATTGACAATTAATGGAAAATGTGCTATACTCAGGTAAAGCACAAAAGAGTGTGTAGAGGAAATTTATACATGGAGGTAAAGTATGAAAAATTTATTTAAGAAGATTTTAGCTGTAGGTTTAGCAGCTGCAATGTCTCTGGGTATGGCAGTTACTTCTTTTGCTGGAGACGAAGGAACAGAAGGAACAGAAGAAACAACAGAAACTGAAGTTGCTACACCTAAGTTCCTTGATGCTGAAAAAGAAGAAATCTCTGTAATTGCGGACGGTCTCTGGCTCGCAGGCAGCATGGAAGCAGTTCTCAGTGAAGACTCTGAAAAAACAACAGACCTTTCTAAGATGGTTATCTACACAGATGCAGAAGCTCCCGAAGGCGGTAAGGTTATCGTAGGTGTTACCAAGTCTGATGCGGAAGCAGCAGCTGTTTCCAAAGGCAAGGTTACTAAGGACACTGACGCTGACAATATCTTAAAGGCTTCCTACAAGGCTGAGGACAGCTCTATTACGCTCAAGCCCAACAAGGCAGCAGGCACAGTTAAGGTTTGGGCTGTAGTTCTTGATGCTGAAAATGAAATCGCAGCTTCTGCTTCTATCACTGTAACAGTTAAGTCAGCAGCAAACAAAATCAGCTTCTACGAAGAAGTTGAAGTTCCTGCTGAAGAAGAAGACGGCGAAGCAACAACAGCTAAGAATACATTAAAGTCTGTAGTTATCCCTGTTGGCAGTGGCGAAACTATTTCTTTCGAAGCTCTCGGCAAGGATAATAAAGTTACAGAAGACGCTTCTTACACATATGAAATTGATGAAAAATTTGCTGACAATATTGAAGTAACTGAAATTACCGAAAATTCTATCACCGTAAATGCTATTGCTCTTGATAAGGACGGCGAAGAAGAAGACGCAGCTTATGTGGCTAAGGTTGTTAAGACTAAGGTTGCAGTTATCTGCAAGGAAAGCGGCAAGAAGGCAACTATTACAGTTACTGTAACAAACCCTGCTACTGATATTGCTCCTGCGTTTGCTGAAGATTCTGCTTCCGCTCTCCTTTATGAAAAGGATACAGCTACTGTAGTTATCAATGCTGTTACAGCAGACGAAAATATGCCTACAACCGATAAGGTTAAGGTTTACGTTGCAGCTCCCGCTCAGGAAGAAGTGAAGGACGAAGAAGGTAACGTAGTTACTGCAGCTGCTGTTCAGTTCGGTCTCGACGAAAACGGCAAGCTTACAAAGTTCACAAAGTCCAAGGCTGTTGCAGCTAAGCTCAATGCTGACGGTACAGTAACTCTTACACGTAAGGAATGCTTTGAAGAAGCTGAAATCTGGCTCGTATACACAGATTCCGCTACTAAGGAACTCAAGCTTGAAAAGCTCGCATTCATCGAAAAGGTAATTCCTACCGAAGGCGACATCGCTTTAGGTAATAACGCAGCTGCCAGCTATGCTGAATAATTAAAGCTATTAATTGTAGATTGCTTCTGCGGAATGCAATGAATTAATAACAAAGGCCCCCGAACTGCGGTTCGGGGGTTATATTTTTACAGATTAAAACATGAAAAAAGCCTGACATCAAGTCAGGCTTTACTTGGTTGGGGTGGAAGGATTTGAACCCTCGAAATGGCGGAGTCAGAGTCCGATGCCTTACCACTTGGCGACACCCCAATATTCATTTGCTGTATTCAGCTTATATATAATATCACATTAAACGGAAATTGTCAAGGCTTTTTTTAAAATATTTTTTAAAAAATGTCGGATTTTGTGTTTTTCCTCTTGTAAAAGCGTTAAATTTATGATAAAATAAGATGAAAAACTATTTATGAAAGGAAAAGCCTTTATGAGTAAATACGATACTTACGAAAGCCCGTTCTGTACCCGTTACGCAAGCAAGGAAATGCAGTATGTGTTTTCTGCACAAAAAAAGTTTTCCACTTTCAGAAAGCTCTGGGTTGCTCTTGCAAGAGCGGAAATGAAGCTGGGCCTCGACATTACAGAGGAGCAGGTTGCAGAGCTTGAAGCAAACGTTGATAATATTGATTTTGAAGTTGCGGAGGCACGTGAAAGAGAGGTACGCCACGACGTAATGGCGCACGTTTACACCTACGGTGTTGCCTGTCCCAAAGCAAAGGGCATTATCCATTTAGGTGCAACCTCCTGCTATGTAGGCGATAACACAGATATTATCGTTATGCGTGACGCTATGGAGATTATTCACCGCAAGCTGGTGAATGTTATTGCGAATTTATCTGATTTTGCCGCTAAGTACAAGGCTATGCCCTGTCTTGCATATACTCATTTACAGCCTGCACAGCTTACAACAGTGGGCAAGCGTGCTACTCTCTGGATTCATGAGCTTTTAATGGACCTGGAAGAGCTTGAATACCGCATGAGTAAGCTTAAGCTCCTCGGTCAGAAGGGCACAACAGGTACTCAGGCAAGCTTCGTTGAGCTTTTCGGCGGTGACAGCGAAAAAATAAACAAGCTGGAACAGATGATTGCTGAGGAAATGGGCTTTGACAGCTGCTATCCCGTAAGCGGTCAGACATATTCAAGAAAGGTTGATTATCAGGCGCTGGCTTGTCTCGCAGGAATTGCGGAAAGCTGTTCAAAGTTCAGCACCGACCTTCGTATTCTTGCAAGCTTCAAGGAAATCGAAGAGCCCTTTGAAAAGAATCAGATAGGCTCCTCGGCTATGCCCTATAAGCGCAATCCTATGCGTGCGGAAAGGATCACTGCTCTTTCCCGCTATGTAATGATAGATTCTCTTAATTCCGCTTTTACAGCAGGTACACAGTGGTTTGAAAGAACACTGGACGACAGCGCAAACAAGAGAATTGCTGTTGCGGAAGGCTTCCTTGCCGTTGATGCAATCCTCAATATCATGATGAACGTAACCAGCGGTCTTGTTGTTTACGAAAAGGTTATCCGTCAGCGTGTAATGAGAGAATTACCTTTTATGGCTACCGAAAACATTATGATGCAGGCAGTAAAGAAGGGCGGAGACAGGCAGGAGCTTCACGAACAGATAAGACTTCACAGCATTGCCGCAGGTAAGGTTGTAAAGGAAGAGGGCGGAGAAAACGACCTTGTTGACAGAATTGCTGCTGACCCTATGTTTATGATTACAAAGGAAGAAATCCTTGCTACCTTACAGCCCGAGCATTTCACAGGCAGAAGCGAGGAGCAGGTAGAAGAGTTCCTCAGGGATTTCATTCAGCCTGTTCTTGACGCCAATCGTGATATTCTCGGCGAAAAGGCTGAGCTTTCCGTGTAATTTTTATGAAAAAACGCTGTTACACAGACAAAAACTCTTGACTAACAGGAAATTTTGTTTTATAATAATATGGTATGTTCGGCTTTATGCTGACAAAATCTTGAAAGGTCGTGAAAATAATTGAAACACGTTAAAAAGCCCGTATTTTTCGTTGTTTTCCTGCTTATTGCAGTATTCACATACTTCTCAATCGCAGGTTTCAGCACTTATTACGGCGATATTGAAACAGTTCATATCCGTGGTATTGATGATATCCGCTGGGGCATTGATATCCGTGGCGGTGTTGACGTAACATTTACCCCCACAGAGGATTATGACGCTACAAACGATGAGATGGATTCAGCAAAAGCTATTATCGAAACCCGTCTCGTGAGCAACAACATTACAGACTACGAAATCTATGTTGACTACAATTCTGACCGTATCATCTGCCGTTTCCCCTGGCAGGCTGACGACGACAACTTCGACCCAGAAGCTGCTGTAAAGGAGCTGGGTGAAACAGCTATGCTCACATTCCGTATGGGTTACAGCGGTGAACTTGCAACAGGTCAGACACAGGAAGACCTTGAACTGGTGCTTTCAGGCTCTGACGTATCCAAGGCTACCGCTTACTATGACACATACGACAACATCTATGCTGTTCAGCTTGAACTCAACGACAGCGGTAAGGACGCTTTCAAAACTGCTACCACAGAGGCTTATTCAAGCGGCGGAAGAATCTCCATATGGATGGACGATACAGAAATCTCCGCTCCTGCTGTAAGCGCAATCATCACTGATGGTGTTGCAACAATCTCAGGCGGCTTTGAAACATATGAAGACGCTTACGACCTTGCTGCAAAAATCAACGGCGGTGCGCTTCCTTTCAAGCTTGTAACCGACAGCTTCAGCACAATTTCTCCCACTCTCGGTACAGGCGCACGTGACGCAATGGCAATTTCCGGACTTATTGCATTCATTCTTATTGCAATTATGATGATTGCTATGTACAGACTTCCCGGAGCTGTTGCAGTTATTTCCCTTGCAGGTCAGGTTGCAGGTACATTTGCAGCTATTACAGGCTTTTTCTCATTCAATGACAGCTTTACACTTACAATTCCCGGTATTGCAGGTATTATTCTTGCAGTAGGTATGGGCGTTGACGCAAACGTTATTATCAACGAGCGTATCAAGGAAGAATTACACGCAGGAAAGACAATTGACGGTGCGCTTTACGCAGGCTTCAAGCGTGCTTTCGCCGCTATCTTCGACGGCAACATCACAATGCTTATCATTGCGGTAATCTTAATGGGTGCATTCGGTACTCCCGACAGTATCTGCTCCATTATTCTTACACCTATTTTCACATGGTTCGGCGTTTCTACCGCAGGTTCCATCTACTCCTTCGGTTATACCCTTGCAGTGGGTGTTGTCCTGAACTTCGTGTTCGGTATCTTTACAACAAGACTTATGACAATGTCTCTCTCAAGATTCAAGGTATTCCGTAAGCCCGCATTATACGGCGGAAAAAAGGCGGAAAGGAGCGGTAACTGATAATGAAAAAGTATAATTTTGATTTTATCGGCAAGCGCAGGATTTTCTTCGCAATCCCGATTGTTATCGCTGTAATTACAATTATCACAGCACTTATTGCAGGCGTTGCAGTTGATATCGAGTTCAAGGGCGGTACAATGCTGACTTACAGCTATACAGGCGACCTTGACACAAAGGGCATTCAGACAACCGTTGAGGCTATGAACCTCGGTACAGTAGGCGTTACAACAGGTTCTGCCTTCGGTACTGACCTGGAAACAGTACAGATTTCCTTCTCCTCTGATGAAGGTCTTACAGCGGAAGTGCAGTCAAGCGTTACAGATACGCTTGTTGCGGCTTATCCCGATAACACACTTGAACTTGTAAACAGTCAGGATGTAAACCCCTCTTCAGGTTTCTCCTTCTTCTTAAAGTGCTTTGTTGCGGTTATCTTCTCCTTTGTTCTTCTTGTAATCTACATCGCTTTCAGATTCAAGAACATCGGCGGCTGGTCCGCAGGCGTGTTCGCAATTGTTGCGCTTGCACATGACGTATTCATGGTATTTGCGTCCTTTGTGTTCTTAAGACTTCCTATTGACGCAAACTTTATGGCGGTTATTCTTACGATTCTTGGTTATTCTATTAACAGCACAATCGTTATGTTTGACCGTGTACGTGAAAACAGAAAGCTCTATGGTAAGAAGATGACAATTCCCGAGCTTGTAAACGCAAGTATCAATCAGACTCTCGGACGTTCTATCAAGACAAATGTTACAACTGGTATTGCAGTTCTTTCGATGTGCGTTGTGTCCCTTTTATGCGGTGTTGAGTCTATTGTAAGCTTTGTATTCCCCTTACTTGTAGGACTTTTAGCAGGTGCTTACTCCTCTATTTTTATCAGCGGTCCCCTCTGGGCAATGTGGAAAACAAGACCTGACGCAGACAAGAAAAAAGCAAAGAAATAATTATTTTCCGCCCTGTCCGTTAATGAACAGGGCGGAGTGTATTTTAATCTGAAAGGAATTTTAAATATGCGCAGCTGCGGTATTCTTATGCATATAACAAGCCTTCCGTCACCCTATGGCATCGGTACTTTCGGCGAAGAGGCAGAAAAATTTGTGGATTGGTTGAAAAGCGCAGGGCAGTCCTACTGGCAGGTGCTTCCTGTAGGCCCTACGGGTTATGGCGATTCCCCTTATCAGTCCTTTTCAACCTATGCAGGTAATCCTCTGCTTATTGACCTTGACGCACTGGTTCAGGGCGGACTTTTATCAAAGACTGAATGTGAAAATGCCGATTTCGGCTCTGCCCCGTCAAATGTTGATTTTGATAAGGTGAACAGCGCAAAAATGGCGCTTTTGCGAAACGCTTACAAGAAATTCAAGGAAAATGCAGATTATCTTGCATTTGAGAAAAATGAAGCTGAATGGCTGGATGATTACTCCCTCTTTATGGCGCTTAAAGCGGAAAACAACCTTGTTTCATGGACGGAGTGGAGCGATGACCTCCGTTTCAGAAAGCCTGAGGCAATCTCCGAAGCAAAAAAACGCCTCAAAGAAGAAGCGGGCTTCTGGAAATTTATCCAGTACACCTTTTACAGTCAGTGGGACAGACTCAAAAGCTATGCAAACAAGAACGGAATTCAGATTATAGGTGATATTCCGATTTATGTTGCCCTTGATAGCTCCGATGTATGGGCGAACACTTCACTTTTTGAAATGGACGAGAGGCTTAATCCCAGCAGAGTTGCAGGCGTTCCTCCCGATTATTTTTCCGAAACAGGTCAGCTGTGGGGTAATCCTCTCTATGACTGGGCTGTTATGAAAGATGAGAAATTTTCATGGTGGATAAGCCGTATCAGAAAAGCGGCTCAGCTTTACGATGTAGTAAGGGTTGACCATTTCCGCGCATTTGACACCTACTGGGCAGTTCCTTACGGCGAAAAAACCGCAATCAACGGCAAATGGGAGCAGGGCCCGGGCATGGACCTGTGGAACGAGGTAAAATCGCAGCTGGGTGAAATCAATATCATTGCTGAGGATTTGGGTGACATTTTCGATAGTGTTAAAGAGCTGTTAAAAGCTTCGGGATTCCCCGGAATGAGGGTGTTACAGTTCGGTTTCAACCCTGAATCAAACGACAATGACCACCTCCCTCACCGTTATCCTGTCAACTGTGTAGCCTATACAGGCACTCATGATAACTCAACTGTTATGGGCTGGTACAAATCTGCTGATGCAAAGAGCCGTGCGATGTGCCGCAGGTATCTTAGGCCTATGCCCTTTGAAAAGCTTAACAGGGCATTTATCCGTGAGCTTTACAAGAGCAGTGTGGGACTTGCAATTGTGCCTATGCAGGATGTCATCGGGCTTGATGACCGTGCAAGAATGAATATCCCGTCAACTCTGGGCGGAAACTGGAAATGGAGAGCGTTAAAGAAGCAGATTAAGCCTGAATACGCGGAAATGATGAAGGATTTGGCTGAAACCTATTATCGTTAAGGATTATACAGATGTACCCGATTGCGGGGCGGCAGCGCCGCCCCGCAATCGCATTTTCCGCCGACGGCGGAAAATGCGAGCGTGCGCCGCAGGCGCACGCTTTCAGCGGTGCCGCCATCGGCGGCACCATAAACGCAATTTCAGCCTGCAACGCAGGCTGAAATTGCGAAATGCGGTCGCAGCAACGCTGCGACCGCATTTTTTGTATAAACTTACGACTCCGCCGTTTTGCTTGTCTGAAAAAGCAGAACACTGCAAAAGGCGGAACGGCACACTTTCAGCAACGCTGCGACCCCATTTTTTGGCAGATGTTATTTTTCGCTTAGCTCGGAAATAATTTTAATGAAGCTGTCTGCGTCGGTAAAATCCTTATACACAGATGCAAAACGGATATACGCTACGCTGTCAACTTCTTTAAGTTTCAGAAGTATTGCCTCGCCGATTTTGTCTGAGTGTACTTCACGCTGGAGTTTATTCTTGAATTCGGATTCTATTTCATAAACCATATCTTCAATCTGATTCAGGGAAATAGGACGCTTGACGGATGCTCTAAGGAGACCGTCAATAAGCTTCTGGGAATCGAAAGGCTCTAAAGAATTGTCCTTTTTGATTACCATAAGGGGTATATTTTCAACAATTTCATAAGTTGTAAAACGGCATTTACAGGAAAGACATTCACGCCTTCTTCTGATTTTTCCATCAGTTGGACGGGAATCAATAACCTTGCTGTCGTCAAAGCCGCATTCGGGACACTTCATAGTTGAACCTAACCTTTCAAAATATTACTCTTTGTATTATTATATCACTTTTTGTCAGAATTTGCAATAATTTCTTCAATTTTTTTCATTCCGTCGTATAATTCGGAATATTCGCCGTAATTATTACGGTACAGCTCTATGAACAACGCTCCGTTATAATTCAGATTTTTCAGCGTTCCAATAAGCTTTTCAAAGTCAAATGCGCCTTTTCCTATGGGCAGGCAGTCGGCAGATTCACAGCTGTCGCTTATATGAACATGGATTATATCCTTACCGAGCCTGTCTATTATCTCAAAAGGCGAAATCCCCGTTCTTACAGCCTGCTTTATATCAAGCACAAACTTTGTCCGTTCACCGCAGTTTTTTCTGAGTCGGTCAAGAAAATCAAGGTCCTTGCTTTTGCAGTAACAGATATTTTCCTGAGCAATGGTAACGCCGTATTCTTCGGCTGCATCCATAAGCATTGAATATCGTTCAAAATAGCGTTCATCGGAGCATTTTGTGCTTAAAATCGCACCGTGAAGAACAAATATTTTTGCTCCAAGCACGTTCATACACTCGAAATACTGCTTATACATATCTATCAGCGTATCACGTCTGCGATCGTAGTCGGAGAACAGGAACAGACTCTCCATAGGTGAGGAAAAGGGGTGAACCGAGACGATGTTCATCTGATTTTCCTTAACTGTTCTTACAATATCCGCGAAGATTTCTCCTTCGGTTTCGGAAATGTCATTTATGAATATTTCAGCATTATGAACGCCCATTTTTGCCAGCTCACGCACCGCGTCCTCTGTATGCAGAGGGTACATTGAGGCACTGGATATTCCTGCAAACATAAATGAATCATTCCTTTCTGTGGGGTGGTTGTGCGGCGCGAGCGGAGCACAGCGGCGGAGGTTTGCGAAGCAAACCGAAGCCGTTTCGTACAAGGTCGGGCTGCCGCCGTTAAATCTGATTATACGGTGGCAGATATTTTAAAAGGCGGCAACTGTGCATAGGTTACTTAGTCCTGAACGGAGCGACAGGCAGACCGTTCTTACCGTACAGTGTCACATCACCGTAATTTGTCCACTGGTAGCGGACGCTGTAGGGTTCGGAAATTTCATCGCTGAAAACGATAATTTTATCATCTTTTAGTATAAAATCTGAAGATTTATACTCGTCGTCAATTCCTGCAATCTCAAAACCGCACTTTTCGCCTATGACTTCAAAGCCGTCAGCGTAATCAAACGCAATTTCGATTTTCCCGTCCTTGACAAGGTGTGAACGGTAGAGGGGAGAAAATGCTTTTGCGGTTTTATCACCGTATACAAGATTCATAGCCTGCAGGCAGAGTCTGTGACCGACCTGCTCCTTATCCTTGGGGTGAATTTCGTTAAATTCACCGCAGTCAAGAATAACAGCAAGTCCTGTATTCTTTATTGTGCGGAAAGCCTTTTCCTGAGCTTCACGGATAAGACACCAGTGCTTGCGGTCGCTGTCACCGCTGTAACGGTGCATAGGAAGCTGAACAATAAGGAAGGGCAGCTCATCATCATTCCAGTCCTCACGCCAGAGGGTAATAAGTCCACGAAGCATTTTATAGTAATGCTGCGGTCTGTCGTCGTCGCTTTCTCCTTGATAGTACATAAAGCCTGCAATTGTATAAGGCGCAATACGCTTTACCATACTTTCGTACAGACCTGTAGCGTGAAAGGGGTTTCTCGGGCAGAGAGGCCCGGGGTACTTGTTTTCGCCGCAGTACTCAATACAACCGTCCCAGTGAGGATTTTCCACAGTTGTATAGTATTCTGCACTTTTCTTTTCCCATGCAGTGTGGTAATCCACATATTCCTGATAGAGTCTTTCAAGCTCTTCAGGAGATTTATCCTTACAGAATTCATCATAAAGGTCTAAATCATAGCGCATATCCCTGTCTGCTTCAAGGCTTTCACGGCTCATCCAGTGACACGCCTTTGTGCCGCCCCAGTTACAGCCGATTACACCTACGACACAACCAAGCTTCTCGGATAATTCCTTAGCAAATATGTAACCCACAGCAGACCAGCATTTCGGGGAATCGCCTTCAAACTTTGTCCACGCCATTTTTGCTTCATCTTCAAGGAATTTTTCATCAACGAAGGCATTCTTCTGTGTATAGTAATATCTTACGCGGGGCTTGTCATTTTCCAGATGCGCTTTACCTGTTGTGCAGTTCTGAAGCTCAAATTCCATATTGGACTGACCGCCTGCAAACCAGACTTCGCCAACGGCAATATCGGAAAAATGCTTTTCTTCATTTCCGCAGTGGATTGACATTTCAAGGTTTTCCGCTTCCTTATGAGGAGGAAGAACAGCAAGCCATTTTCCGTTCTTTACAACGGTTTTTGCAGTTTCCCCGTCAAATTCAACGGTAACTGCGGCATTTTCCTTGCCTGTGCCGAAAACGTTTATATTCTTATTCCGCTGAAGCACCATTCTGTCGCTGAAGACAGACGCAACTTTAAAGCCTTCCATAATAACTTTTCCTTTCGCAGGGGATAGATTTATACTATTTTAATTATACAATTTTTTGTATAATTTGTCAATGTGTTAATTCATTATCAAGAGCAAAGATTCTATGAAATATTTTGCGCAAAATCCTGCCGATTTCAAGGCCTGTCATATTATGTTTTGAGGTTTTTTGAAAAAATTTGAAATTTTTTCATTAAACATATTGCAAAAACGCATAAAATGTGGTATGATGCTATTGTTGATTAAAATATCGCCGCGCTGACGCATATGCACGGCGTAAAAAATTATTTTACAGGAGGAATTTCCAATGGCAATCAAGAATCAGTATCTTAACGACTTACTTGAAAGAGTTAAGAAAAGAAACGCAGGCGAACCTGAATTCATTCAGACAGTAACAGAAGTTTTAGAAAGCATCGAACCTGTTGTTGAACAGCGTCCCGATTTTATTGACTGCGGCGTTCTCGAAAGAATCGTAGAACCCGAAAGACAGATTACATTCCGTGTTCCGTGGGTTGACGACAACGGCAAGACACAGGTAAACAGAGGTTTCCGTGTTCAGTTCAACTCCGCTATCGGTCCTTACAAGGGCGGTATCAGATTTGCTCCCAACGTATACAGCGGTATCATTAAGTTCTTAGGCTTTGAACAGACATTCAAGAACTCCTTAACATCCCTTCCTATGGGCGGCGGTAAGGGCGGTTCCGACTTTGACCCTCAGGGCAAGTCCGACGCTGAAGTTATGCGCTTCTGCCAGAGCTTCATGACAGAGCTCTCCCGTCACATTGGTCCCGACCTCGACGTTCCCGCAGGTGACATCGGTGTAGGTGGCCGTGAAATCGGTTATATGTTCGGTCAGTACAAGAGACTCAGAAACGAGTTTACAGGCGTTCTTACAGGAAAGGGAATTTCT
>CAZGRB010000061.1:0-11728 GCA_964527695.1 uncultured Ruminiclostridium sp. | reverse complement strand
GGGAGATGTGCTTCACTGGTGGCACAGGACAGGCACAGGCAGACGAGGCGTGCGGACAATCTGCTCCGATGACCTGCTGTGGCTGCCCTATGTGACGGCGCATTATATAAAGGTCACGGGCGACCGTGATATCCTGAAAACCTGTGTGCGGTATGTTGAGGGTGAAGCCTTAAGGGGCGCACTTGAAAAATATATGGAGGTGAAACTTACCGATGCTTCAGAAAATGTATATCTGCATTGCAAAAAGGCACTTGAAAAAGGCTTCAAAAAGGGCAATAAGGGGCTTATTCCGATTGCTGGCGGCGATTGGAATGATGGCTATAACCGTGTTGGTTCTGGCGGCAGAGGAGAAAGCGTCTGGCTCGCAATGTTCTACGTCCTCACAGTAAAGGATTTTGCTCCCCTTGCACGTGAAATGCACGAGGAGGAATACGCACTGGAGCTGGAAAAGCGGGCGGCGGAGCTTGCCGCTTCAATAACCGAAAATGCTTGCGAAAACGGATATTTCCTCCGTGCATTCTACGATGACGGAACAAAAATGGGCAGTAAAGACAGCGATTGCTGTAAAATCGACCTGCTCCCTCAGGCTTTTTCCGTGCTGGCGGATATTCCCGATGAGGAAAAGAGAAAATCCGCCCTCGACAATGCGTACAGACAGCTCGTTGACGAGGAAAACGACATTATAAAGCTGTTTTCTCCACCTTTCGGCGCAGAATCGGAAAAAGACCCCGGCTATGTGAAAAGCTATCCCGAGGGCGTCCGTGAAAACGGAGGACAATACACCCACGGTGCAATATGGCTGGCGCTGGCATTCTTAAGAAACGGGGACAGGAAAACAGCGAAAAAGCTTACAGAATACCTTTCTCCTGCAAACCGCCCCGCAATTTATAAAAATGAGCCGTATTATATGTCGGCGGATATCTACACCAATCCCGACGCTTACGGCAGAGGCGGCTGGTCAATGTATACAGGCTCGGCGGCATGGTATTATATGCTGCTGAGGGAATTGTATGGGGAAGTATAAGAAAACGGGCGGCACATTGTGCCGCCTGTTTTTTAGTGAAAAGCGAAGTAGGGGCGGCTAATAGCCGCCCGAAAACAGCCGCCCGAAAAACGGGCGCGCAATGCACGCCCCTACTGTTATTCGTTTTTAAAATCAATATTATTTTCCATACAGTATTTTACAGAATTGATAATCATTGATGCTTTGCTTATATCTTTATCTTTACAATATCTGTCTATCTCATCGTAATCAGATATTTTAACAGAAACCTGCAAATTTTTATATGTTTTTGCTGCATATTTTTTATCTGCTCTTTTCTGTGCTTCACTTCTCATTTTTTCACCCCAGCTGTTCACAATTAATAATCTTGTATCGTAAATGTATGATATTTTTATATAAATTTATCATTGAATATATCGTAAATGTATGGTATAATATAAAAAACACGCAAGGACAAGGCGTTTCCGCCATGTCCTTAATAAATTATTATACCATAATCAAAAAATAACGTCAAGGAGAAAGTATGAGCATAATCAGAGAATTTTACGAGGGCGACATCCGCCCCAGCGAGATTGATTTCAAGAATCACAGATATAAGCTTGCCGCCGCACAGTATGAACAGCTTACAGAAAGGCTGAAAAAAACCTTTTCAGAAAAACAGCTGAAGCTTTTTGAAAAGCTTGACGCACGTCATTATATTATGGAGTATGAATTCGGGCGGGAAATGTACGCCTCAGGCTTCGCTATGGGCGTAAAATTCACCGCTGAGGGCTTCTGTACGAAAACACATTGATTTTTTCAATCCGTCATCAGAACACAACTTCTTCCCCATAATAATACCTTAAAATCTCTTCTGCGGTTTTTCCCGCCTTCGCCATTTCGTTTGCCCCGTACTGGCTTAAGCCTGCGCCGTGGCCGTAGCCCTTTGTCACGAATGTAAAAATGCCGCTTTCGTATTCTACCGTAAATGCAGTGGACCGCAGACCGAAAATCCGCCATATATCACCGCCCGAAAAGAGGTTGCTGCCGATTTTCACTGAAATCACATAACCGTTTTCGTCGGCGTTGAACTCGGAAAACCATTTTGAATAATCCGCAGGGGTTATAATATCCGATTTGTAATTCACAAGGCATACCCGTGCCTGCTCGGCAGTCATTTCGTTCCTGCATTCGTAGTTTATATAATTCCTGTCCCATGTGCTGTCAACGCTTTCAAGATACTCAAAGCTTCTGCCCCATATTCCCTCGGCGGTGTTGGTTCTTCCTGCGCTGACCGAATGATAGACCGCATAAATCGGCTGGTTTTCATAGGTTATAATATGCTTTGCGCCGTACTGTGCCGCTGTTTTCAGCTTCGGCAGATACTCCTCGTAGCTTCCCCCGTATATTTCGGCGCATTTTTCAGGGGTATAGTAAGGCTGGCAGACTGAACTGCTGTCGGATAAATCCGATCCGTCAGGGATTTTGCCGCTGCCTTTGAGGTCGGTTATAAGCCGCTGTGCGTAGGTCATTGCCGCTGCCGCCTGAGCGTTAAGCGCTTCCTGCTCATAGTCAATGGGAATCTGTGCCGCAAGACAGCCCACAAGGTATTCCTCCCATGTAAGTGCGCTTATCTCTCCCGTTTCCTCTACAAACAAATTCACCGAAGCGGAAAGCGCCTCCTCGGCCTGCGCCGTCTGCTCTTCGGCAAACCTCATAGGCAGCAGGAATGCCGCCGCTAAAAAGCATATAATTATAAAAAGCCTGTCCTTCATACTTTCCGCCTTTCTTTTCATTCGCTGTTCTTTTTTTCATTTTTCATTGCTTATTATTCACTACCAATATATTGACTTGAAAGGAAAAATAGAATATAATAGAAGAGGTAATATTTTTTGAAAAGGACTTGATATCAATGAAAGAAAAAACAGGAAAAGCTTTCTTTATTTACTCGGTTATTGCCGTTCTTATCGCTTCAGCGGTAAGATTTTTCCAGTATGTTTCAATTATGGACTATGAAACAGGCTTTTTTGCAGGCGGCACCGAAGCTATGGGAATGCTTGTGTATATAATTTTCTGCGTGGCAATAGCAGGACTTGCAGGTCTTATAATTCTCGGTTACAAGAAAAAATGGACAGCAGTTACTGTTTCTTCCGACGGAATGGACAGCAGAGCGACAATCTTCCTCGGCATATCCTACCTTATTGCCGCAGTTTTAAAGGTGTACCAACTGTTTTCTGAAAGCGGCGGCGCAGTTTTCAGAACAATTGCAATGGCCTCTGCGGTTATATTCTTTGCAGTGCTGGGTCTTATGCTTATGAAAAGCACTGTTCCTCCTGCCGTTACGGGATTTCTCAACATTTTCCCCACACTTATAATGTTCTCGCAGGCTATCGAACTGTTTATGGGCGACCTTGTAATAAAGAACCGTTCGGATAATCTGATTCTGCTTTTAGTATACGTTTCGGGCACGCTTATGTTCGCTTCAATGGCTCGCTTCTACGCAAGACTTGAAGCAAAGTATTCACGTGCAAGAGAGATTTTAGTGACAGGAACTGCATTTGTTTTCTCGGGCACTCATGTAATTTCCAAGCTGCTTGCTCTCGGCTTCGGGGGCAGCGCTGTTCTCGGCATGAGCGGTATTTCCCCCGACGCTGCGGCAATTATGCTGATATCGGGAGCTTACCTCGGCGTAATTTCATTTACAAAGCAAAATAAGGAAATTGAATATATCGTTGAAAAAAAGGAAAAAAACAAGGAAAAATAAACCGAAAGGAGCGTGCTGTATGAAAAAGCTGATTTCACTTATACTGCCGCTTCTTTTTTTATGCGGTTGTTCAATATCTGTGGAGGAATTCTTAAGTCCTCCGAAGCTTGACGAGGAGCAATCCGCAATATATGAAGCACTTCGGCTCAGCAAGGGCGGAGACGTGAATCTCAGATATCCCGTAAGCGGACAGTACAGAAGCGCCTTTGTAGTTCAGGATATTGACGATGAGCCTACGAACGAGGCGATTGTTTTCTACGAGGCTTCAAACGTAACAGATGACGGCTCGTCTCTGCGCCTTAACTTTCTTGACAGGCAGGATGGAAAATGGGTTTCCGTCTACGACTTTGCCGCACTGGGAAGTGAAATTGAAAAGGTGCAGTTCGCCGACCTGGGCAGCGATAAGACAAGCATTATCATAACTTACTCTCTCCAGAATTCATCAACCCGTGCCACCAGCGTATTCAGCTATGAGGACAATATGCCCTCCGAGGTATATAAAAGCCGTCATGACTATATGAGCCTGATTGATATAAATGAGGACGGGGCGCAGGAAATGCTTATCATCAACAGCGATTCGGCCGAGCATACCGCTTCCGTTAATCTGCTGGGCTGGGAAGATGACAGCTTCTCTCTGCTTTCCTCCGTTCCTCTCAGCGGAGATTTTACCGCCTGCCGCAGCATCCTGCTGGGGAATGCAACCGTCACAGGCAGAAAGGGAATCTTTATAGACTATACGCTTACCGACGGCACGGTCAGCACCGATGTAATGCTGTGCTATGACCGCACCCTCACCGCTGCTCAGATACCTGCAGGTCAGGCAAACCGCCGTCCAAACACATATATGCCGTTTATTTCCTGCCGTGATATTGACGGTGACGGAATTATTGAAATTCCTTCATCTTCTCCCGCACCGGGATACGAGGATAAGCCTGTAAATGAGCAGATTAATTTCACACTCTGGTATGAAATTTCTTCTTCAGGCACAAATCTCCAGCACGAATCCACGTCTTATGTAAGTATAAGAAACGATTATGTTTTCAACATTCCTCTCCGATGGGCAGGAGTAATTACAATGAATATCTCCATTTCCGACGGAACTGCAACCTTCAGCCGTTATGACAAAGGAACAAACGCTGCAGGAGAAGAGCTGCTTGTTATACGAGCCGTTCCCGAAGCTTCCCTCGCAAAAACCAGCCTGACGGGCTTTACGCCTTGCGGCAAGAGCGAAGCTACCGGCTATTGCTTCTTTATGCGTGCCGCCGACAACAGCTCACTGGCACTTGCTGAGGGAGAATTTGAAAACTTATTCAGAATACTTGAATGAAGGGAAAGGAAAAAATATGAGGCCTAAAAGAATACTGGTATGCGAAGACGAGGACGCAATCCGTGACTTTGTGGTAATTCACCTCAAGCGTTCGGGTTATGATGTAATTGATGTAAGCTGCGGCGAGCAGGTGCTGCGTCTCTGGGAGGACGGTATAAGATTCGACGTTGCAATTCTTGATATTATGATGCCCGGAATCGACGGCACGCAGGTATGCAAATATCTTCGTGAACGGAACAAGACTATCGGAATTATAATGCTTTCCGCCAAGAGTCAGGAAATGGACAAGGTAGGCTGTCTTATGATGGGCGCAGATGATTATGTCACAAAGCCTTTTTCTCCTTCAGAGCTGGTTGCCCGTGTTGACGCAATCTACCGCAGAGTCAGCATTTCACAGCCCGACAGCGACCTTTCGGGAGATATAATCACAGGGCCTTTCTTTGTGGATTCAAAAAGCAGAACCATTTATAAGAACGGCGCTCCCCTTGAGCTTACACAGGTGGAATACCATATAATGGAATATTTTATCCGCCACAAGGGAAGCGCAATCGACCGCCAGACCCTTATTTCAAAGATATGGGGCGACGGTTATTACGGGGACGACAAGATTATTGACGTAAATATCCGCCGTCTCAGAATGAAAATTGAGGATAATCCTTCAGAGCCTCTCTATATCCGGACTGTATGGGGTTACGGATACATCTGGGGCGAAGAGGAAAAGGAAGAGAAACAATAAACTATCAATAAAGAAAAAGGCGGAGTCGTAAGCAATACGATTCCGCTGTTTTTATGATGAATTATGCAAGGGGCGCATGGCGCTCCCGTTTTACTGTTTTTCACAAGGTCTCCAGCACTTTTTTCAGCATTTTTCCGTCGCCGCCGTTGACGCCGTACATACGACGATACTTTTCTGCGTTTTCTTCATCGCCCAGCATTTTATATGCTATTGCTGCCGCGCCCATAGCCTGATACATTTTGGGATTCAGTCCGATTGCCTTAAGTGCGTATTCCAGACCTGTCTCCGCTTCGCCGTTTCTGACATAGTAGGAGGCAATATTATTGTACGCAAAGGCATTATCGGGGTCACATTCCAACGCTTTCGTATACGCCCTGAAGCTGTCGCCAGCCCTGCCCAGCTTCTGATAGACCAGTCCAAGATTCGACCACGCCGTTGCATGGGTTTTATTGTGCTCCAGCACCTCAGTATAGCAGTCTGCCGCTTCTTCAAATCTCTGCTGCTCCTCAAGACACAGCGCCTTGAAAAACAGCACTGCTGAAAAATCGTCGGAATACAGACAGTTTCTGCGGACATCGTCAAGAACTGCAATAGCTCTGTCGGGCTTGTTTTCGTTATAGAGAACAATCGCCTTCATAAGGCGGCGATAGCTGAATTTATCGGAATTGAATGCGTTTCCCAGATAATCCTTGTATTGCTCTTCGTAAACCACGGTATTGATTGAGCGTTTTTTGCGTATTCCAGTGACTGCAAGAAAATAAACCACAAAAAGCACCAGTGCCTTTGAAAGAAGCTTCATATTCTGTTCTTCGGCAAAGAAAAGCTGCCACACAATAATTATACCTGTTACGGCAATTACAAGAATATTAAGTGCAAAAAGAAATTTTGTTTTCATTTATGTACCTTCACTTTTTTCTGCCTTTTTAAAGAACCTGAACATCTTGACAATAAGCGGAATTACCATAACCGCCCAGACAAGCGGCTCGGTTATGATTATTCCCCAGTAACCCATCATCGGCGCAAGAATATATGCCGCAAGCGCCTTGCCTACCAGTTCAAGTCCGCTGGAAACAAGGGGCGTTACATGGTCGCCCACGCCCTGCAGGGCATTTCTGAAAGGCGAAATTACTGCTGTAATAAAATAGAAAATGCTGTCGAATTTCAGATACATAGCTGCCCATTCAATCGCTTCCGCATTATCCGTATCGGTAATAAGACGGATAATTACGGGAACAAATGTCCAGCTGACTATAATTGTCAGCAGACACCAAACCCACGAAATTCCCGTAGCAGCAAAAACACCTTTCTTTATACGCTTGTGCTCTCCTGCGCCGTAGCACTGACCGCAGTAGGTTGCCATTGTCATTCCGAAAATACCGAAAGGCAGCATGAATATGTTTGTTACCTTTCTTGCCGCACCGTGAGCAAGGATAATTGTCGGGCCGAGGCTGTTGATTGCACCCTGAAGAACAACTGTTCCGAGGCATACAAGACTGCTCATGAGTCCCATGGAAAGACCTGTACCCATAAGCTGCTTATCAAGATTCAGGTCGGTTCTGAAATCGCTTATTTTAAGTCTCAGCTGAGGGTATTTTACATTGACATAAACAAGACAGGCTATGAAAGAAAGTGCCTGAGATACTATTGTTGCAAGGGCCGCACCGCCCACACCAAGATGAAATGCTTCTATGAACAGCAGATCAAGCCCTATGTTTACAAATGCGGAAATTATCAGAAAAACAAGGGGTGCCGCCGTATCACCGACTGCACGGAGAGTTGACGCAAAGGCGTTATAAAGCATGGAAAAGGTCATACCGCCCAGAATAACGCCTATGTACTCCATTCCCGGGATTATATGCTCCTCGGGAGTGTTCAGAAATCGGAGTATATCCTCTAAAAACACAAGGCTCAGCAACGTAAGCACTGCCGAAACTATAAGTCCAAGCTTTATACTTGACGCAAAGGTTTTCCGCACCTTTTCCATATTGCCTGCGCCGAAATTACGGGCAGTTACTACGGCAAAGCCGTTGGTGATTCCCACTAAAAAGCCTACAATAAGGTCGTTTAAGGTGGTGGTTGCATAAACGGAGGTCAGGGCGTCATCGCCCAGACAGCTTCCTACTATCCTTGTGTCGGCAAGACCGTAGAAAAGCTGGAATAAATTCCCGATAAGAAGCGGAAGTGCAAACAGGCACATTGCCTTTACGGGGTTTCCTTTTGTTAAATCCTTCATGTTGTTTTCCTTTTTCTTTTGTTCATAAAGCTTCGGTGCAGGTGCGGCGCACCTGCTGTTTTAACAGGATTATCTCAGAATAAATCTGCCGCAAAATCCCTTGAAAGTGCAAAAATCTCTCTCAGCCAGTAGCTTGGAAGCGCCCATGGTGTATTTGTGGGAGCGGGCAGAGCCGCCGCATTGAGACCCAGTTTCTGTGCGTTGCGCATACCCCGGTACACATGATAGCTTTCGCTGACAATTACTACATTTTCGGGGAGCTTTTCTTTTTCTATGATTTCTGCTGAATATCTTATGTTTTCTTCTGTGTTGGTCGCTTTATCCTCTTTGTATATTCTCTCTGCGCTTATACCTTTTGTAAGCAAATATTGCTCCATTGTCTGCGCTTCAGCTTCAATTTCGTCACTGCCTTTGCCTCCTGTGACAATGCAGACTGCCTGCGGATTTTCCTCAAGATATTCCGCCGCTTTGTCAAGCCTTGCCGCAAGCATTACCGAAGGCGCACCGTTGATTGTCTTACAGCCGAGGACGATGACCGTTTCAGGCTCATATGTTCCGTCCGTTCCTGCGCTGAAAGCTGTCTGCGGCGTGTTCATCATACCTGATACCATGAACGACGATATAACAGCACAATAAACCGCAAATACCCCTGCAAATATCAGGACTACCCTTGAAGCAAGTCTTATCTTCCTGTTTTTGTTATACTTTCTGTATAATAAAATAGCGGTTATAACAACAAGACAACCTATTGTTCCGATAACGTTGCCGTGATTGACAATATTTCTCAGCATAGTGAACACAAAGGAAACTATCAGAAGGTTGCAGATAATAATTACAATTATTTGAAAAATGTTGATTATTTTTTTCATATCCGTAAAAATGCGGAGTAAAAATGAAATTTTTACTCCGCTGTCGTTTACTTATTGCTTTCTACCAGTTTTCTGAATCTTGCCATTGCTTCAACAGTATTTTCCATTGTGTTGAAAGCGGTAAGTCTGAACCAGCCGTCGCCGTTCTTTCCGAAGCCCTCGCCGGGTGTGCCTACAACCTCAGCTTCAGTGAGGAGCTTGTCGAAGAATGTCCAGCTGTCCATGCCGAAGGGGCACTTGAACCAGATGTAGGGAGAGTTCTTGCCGCCTGTGTAGGTGATGCCGAGGCTGTCAAAGGTTTCAGCCATTACCTTTGCATTAGCCATATAGGAAGCAATTACAGCCTTGCACTGTTCCTGACCTTCGGGGGAGAAAACTGCTTCAGCTGCACGCTGAACGGGATAGGAAACACCGTTGAACTTACTGCCCTGACGTCTTGTCCAAAGCTGATAGAAGCTGATGTCCTCGCCATCGGGAGTCTTTAACATAAGCTCTTCGGGAACGATTGTATAACCGCAGCGTGTACCTGTGAAGCCTGCTGTCTTGGAAAGGGAGCAGATTTCAATAGCGCACTTTCTTGCACCCTCTACGCAGAAAATAGAACGGGGAAGTGCAGGGTCGCTGATAAATGCTTCGTAAGCAGAGTCGAAAATAATAACTGCATCGTTTGCAAGTGCATAGTCAACCCACTCCTTAAGCTGTTCCTTTGTGTAAACAGAGCCTGTGGGGTTGTTGGGGGAGCAGAGGTAGATGATGTCTGCGTGAACGGACTTGTCGGGCATTGCCGCAAAGCCGTTTTCTTCGTTGGAATCTGCATAGATTACCTTTCTGCCGCCCATAACGTTGCTGTCAACATATACGGGGTATGCAGGGTCGGTAATGAGAACTGTATTGTCTGCGCTGAAAATATCGCCGATGTTGCCGCAATCGGACTTTGCACCGTCGCTGATAAGCACTTCGCTGCTCTTTACGTCAACGCCGAAGCTCTTATAATAATCTCTTACTGCGTCACGTAAGAAATCGTAGCCGAGACCGCTGTCCTCGTAACCACGGAAGGTTTCCTTCTTACCCATTTCGTCAGCCGCCTTCTTCATAGCTTCAACTACAACAGGCACAAGAGGCTGTGTAACGTCGCCGATACCCATTCTGATAATCTTGTTGTCAGGGTGAGCTGCGATATACTCTCTTACTCTCTTGCCGATTTCGATAAAGAGGTAGCTTTTCTTTAAAGCTAAAAAGCTTGAATTCATTTTTGCCATAGTTTTGTGTCCTTTCTTGTATGTACTTTTATAATAATCAGAGATTATTGTTTTAATCTGTTTCATTATAGCATAAAAATCGCATTTTGCAAATACTTTTTTTAAAATTTGATTAAACACTGTTATTTTTCCAATAATGTGGGTGAAAGGACGGGTGCGGACGCAGGATTTTTGCGGCAAAGCCGCAAAAATTGCCCTGAGCCGCCGTTGGCGGCTCAGGGCAGGGCGGCGGCTCCGCCGCCGCTTCCTGCGTCCGCACCCCCACGGCAAGCACAACTTCTTAGAAAGGAAAACAACAATGAAATCAAACGAAAAAACACTGGATATAGCGCTTCTTATAGGTGCGGCAGTATCTGTAATAATAGCAATGACCACAGGCTTTGTAAAAAACTGCGAGGAAATGCAGGACAAGGCTTTCAGACTGCATATACTTGCAAATTCCGACTCAGCAGCCGACCAGCAGGTGAAATATGAAGTAAGGGATTACATACTTTCTGACCTTGCCTTTATTTTTGACAGCTGTGAGACAAAGGACGATACAAAAGCTCTTGCTGAAAGGAATATCGGCTTTATCACCGATAAGATAAACGACTATCTGAGACTTGACGGCTGTGAATACAGGGCGGTCTGCACTGTTGAGAAATGCAGCTTCGGTACAAGAAAATACGGTGACTACACTCTTCCTGCAGGAGAATATGACGCCCTGAAAATCACACTGGGTAAGGGCGAGGGCAATAACTGGTGGTGCGTGCTGTTTCCCTCCCTGTGTATAAGCGCCGCCTCAGAGCCGTCAGTGCTGCCCCAACGGGCATTATATAAGGAAGAGAAACGTAAGGCTCAGCTTACCGCCGACAGCCTTGCGGCAGAATACGGAAATGTGGAATACCGATTTATGCTTTACGAATGGTTCAAAGAATTTTTCGGAGTATAGCTTGTCATAAATAAAAAAATCACCTCATACATTTGTGTGAGGTGATAGTTTTGTCCGAAAAAGCTAAAAGTGAACTTGCAAAAAAAATCAACACATATATATTTTCAACCGTTATGGGAGCAGGCCTTTCAGTCATACTGATTCTGCTGTTTGCGGGAATGATGTACACCCTGCAGTTTCCCTTATATACCGCCGGGTATTTTTCTCTGCTCGCCCTCGGGTGCGGCGCAATGCTTTCAGGCTTTATCAGCGGTAAAATAAAGCACCGCGGCGGTCTTAAAACAGGCTTCCGATGTGCGGTAATACTGCTTGTGCTCTGCGGTACAGGTGCAGCAATAAGCGGTAATTTCGACGGAACTGCCGCCGCAGCTAAAATTGTTACCGCCGTAATCTGCGGCTGTACAGGCGGAGTGCTTGGTGTCAACAAGCGGCTTTAAAAAGCCGCCTGTATTTTTATACTGCAAACTGACTGTTATAAAGGTCGGCATAGAAGCCGCCCTTTTCCAGAAGCTCGGTATGGTTGCCCTGTTCGATGATGTTGCCGTCCTTCATAACGAGAATTACGTCCGCATCACTGATTGTTGACAATCTGTGGGCTACGATAAAGCTTGTTCTGCCCTTCATAAG
>CAZGRB010000060.1:0-11776 GCA_964527695.1 uncultured Ruminiclostridium sp. | reverse complement strand
GACCTCTTCTTGAAAAGGCAGTAAACGAAATTGTAATCAAGGATTTCAAGGCATAATCTGAAAATAAATTGAAAATATAAGGAAAATTATTACAATATGGTTACAAAACTTGACAAGATAACCGAAAATGTAGTACAATTATTAGAAGGTATTACTTGCACCGTTGCCACAGCGGAAAGCTGTACGGGCGGACTCCTTTCAGGGGCGATAACCGCTGTTTCGGGAGCGTCCTCGGTTTTCGGCTACGGTGTCTGCACCTACGCCAACGAAGCGAAGATGAAGCTTCTTTCCGTAAAGGCGGAAACCCTTGAAGAATATGGCGCAGTAAGCGCCCAAACAGCAAGAGAGATGGCTGACGGAATCCGTAAGCTCAGCGGCGCTGATTACGGCGTTTCCACTACGGGAATTGCAGGACCCACAGGCGGTACTGCGGATAAACCCGTGGGAACGGTATGTATAGGTATTTCCTCGGAAAAGAGCACTTATGCACAGCGTTTCGTGTTTGACGGAGAAATGTTCCGTGAAACAGGCGATAAGCGCACAGCCATACGGCTTGAAGCAGTTTATACCGCACTGACATTACTGAAGAAAGAAATTGAAAACCACTGACATAAGAAAGGTGATTTCAGATGAATTATACACAGAGACCCAAGAGCAGAAGAAGCGCAGGCTATAAGCCTGCAAAGGCAGAAAAGCCTTCAAAGGCTGAACAGGCTGCCGAAAAGGAAGAAAAGCCTGCCCGAAAAAAGGAGAACATCTTCGTGAAACTGAGAAATGCAATCCTTCCCTGCAAAGGCGACAGCGTTACCGAGTCGGTGCGTAAGGTTGTATTTGACATTGCGGTTGTAGCGCTTATTATCACAGGCGGCTCACTGCTGGTTGACGTTATTGACAGAGGTATTGAAACAGGCAAGGATGCACAGCTTGCAGACACCTACAACGATTTGCGTGACAAGGATGATGACACCATTGAGGGGCAGCTTAACCTTACCGACGAGGAAAAGGAAGCTATCCGAAAGGAACAGCCTGACATTCTTCCCAGTTTTATGGAGCTTTATAATCAGAACAGCGACATTGTAGGCTGGATTACAGTTGGAAGCGGCGACAACAAGATTGTAGACCACCCTGTAATGCAGGCGGCGGATAACGATTATTACCTTACACACAGCTTTGAGCGCAAGGAAACAAAGGGCGGCGCAATTTTTGCCGATTACAGGAACCAGTTTGACTCAGGAAAGCTCTCAGGCAACACCGTTCTCTACGGTCACAATATCTGGGACGGAACAATGTTTGCAAAGCTTACCCGTTATTATGACGCAACTCTGGGCGGTTACAGCGACAAGCTGGGCTTCTACAAGGAAAACCCCACGATTATCTTTGATACACTTTACGAAAAGTCCGAATGGAAGGTATTTGCCTGCGTTCTGTTCAACACAGATGAAAAGAACGGCGAGGTTTACCCCTACACGCAGATTCACGATTTTGAGAATGAAGCTTCCTTCAATAGCTTTATCCTTGATATAATGGACAGAAGCGTTTTATGGACGGACGTTGACCTTACCTACGGCGACAGCATCCTTACACTTTCTACCTGCTACTATCCCTACGGTCAAAACATTGATACACGCTGCGTAGTATTTGCAAGAAAGGTACGTGACGGAGAAAGCACCGAGGTTGACGTATCCAAGGCACAGGTAAATGAAAATCCTCTTATGTTCACATACCAGTATCAGGTGCTGGGCGGCAGCTGGAAGGGCAGAACATGGGATACCTCAAAGCTTCTTTCCTATTAAGAGGTGGCAGAATGAACTTTGACTCACTTATATTTGACCTTGACGGAACGCTCTGGAACAGCTCCGATACTGTTGCCGAAGCATGGAACGTTGCACTTGAAAAGGCAGGTTACGACGTACGCATAACAGGTGCGGATGTGCTGAAGCAGATGGGAAAGCCTATGGACGCTATTATGCGTGACGCTTTCGGCGGGACAATGACCCGTGAGGAAGCAATGAAGTTTCTTGAGATACTTTCCGTTGAAGAAATAAACCACATCGAAAAGACAGGCGGCAAGCTTTTCCCCGCTCTTGCGGAAACCTTGTCCCTTTTAAAGACAAAATATCGTCTTTTTATTGTAAGCAACTGCCAGAAAGGCTATATCGAGGCATTCTTAAAGGCGCATAAGCTTTCGGAATATTTCGAGGGCTTCATGTGCTGGGGCGATACAAAGCTCCCCAAGGCAGAAACAAATAAACAGCTTATTGCACGCTACAACCTTAAGAATCCCGTGTATGTGGGAGATACCGAGGGCGACCATATTTCCGCACAGGGCGCAGGAATCCCCTTCTGTTACGCATCATACGGCTTTGCCGAAGTAAGCGGCTATGACTATAAGCTGGAAAAATTCTCCGACCTTAAAGACATATTTATGGACAAGGCGGAATAACAATGTAAACCAAGAGCATTGCTCTTTAAAAAGAATAACAAAACCCATGAACCCATGAAAGGACAGGAATATCAAAATGGCTAATTTCAAGAAATTAAAAAGATTTGCAGCCGCATTTTCCGCAGCAGCTATCGTACTCAGTATGTCTGCCTGCGGCGAAACCGATGTACCCGCTGAATCCGATGAAAGCGGCACAACCACAACAACTGCCGCAGAAGCAGGTGATACCACAACAAAGGCTACCACAACTTCTCCTGCAATTGTAACAACCACAACTACAACAACAGCTCCCCTTCCCGTGCTTTCCGATTACGAAGCACAGTATGAAGAAAATGAGGATATCATAGGCTGGATTAAGCTTGAAGCCGCAAACATCAACGACCCTGTTGTTCAGGCTGATGACAACAAGTACTATCTCACAAGAGACTTCAACGGCAACGATTATCAGAACGGTTCCTTCTTCGTTGACTACAAGTGTCTGTTTACTACAAGAACAAGACCTGCAAACACAATCATCTACGGTCACAACATGGTAACAGGCCCCAGCTTTGCAAAGCTTACCCGTTACTATGACGCAAGACTCAACGGCGACTATGCAAACCGTCTTGATTTCTACATAAACAATCCTACAATCGAATTCAATACAATCTGGGAAACAGAACGCAGTGAATACAAGGTATTTGCTTGTATGTTCGTAAACACAATGGAAGAACACGGAGAAGTGTTCAAGTATTACAAGCAGAGGGATATCAAGAACGAAGGCCAGTTCTACGAATATGTGGCACAGATTCTTGACCGTTCCGTTTTCTACACAGATGTTGACCTTGAGTACGGCGATGAAATCCTTACACTTTCCACTTGCTACTATCCTTTCGGCAAGGCGGTTGATACACGCTGCGTAGTATTTGCAAGACGTGTAAGAGAAGGCGAGGACCCCACTGTTGATACAAGCAAGGCTTATGTAAATGACAGCCCTCTCTACTTTGATTACTACTATCAGGTAAACGGCGGCAGCTGGGCAGGCAGAAAGTGGGATACCACAAAGGTTAAGGGCCTTGACGAGTATATCGAGCAGTTCCCTGACAGCAAGGCAGCAGCACCCACAGTATAATCCCCCGTTTTTCCGATAGAAAGGTTTTCAGCAGATGTCCGAAAATAAAACAAAAAAGACCGTACGGCTCCGCCCGCAGAAGAAAAAGCAGATGAGCGGCTTTGAAAGCTTCATCAGCGGCATTATCCCCTGGAAAGGGGATTCCAAGGGCGAGGTTGTACGAAAGATAGTATTCCTTGTTGCAATTATCGTGCTTGTTGTTGCAGGCTGTATGATGCTTAATTTCTATGTTTTCAGAGAGAATGAAAACAACAAGGACGCTCAGTACTGGGCAGAACAGAAGGAACAGAACGCTTCTGATGAAGTAATCACTGTAATTCTCAAGGACGATGCCGGCAAGAACAACTCCTCCGAGGAAGATGAATCGGAAGAGGTAGAGGTTCTTGCGGAATATATGCCTTATTACGAGCAGAACAACGACTTTGTAGGCTGGATTTCCATGTATCCCTACATTCAGTATCCTGTTGTTCAGTATGATGACAACGAGTATTACCTGAAGCATAATTTTGACGGCAGCTACAACGAGAACGGCACGATTTTTGCCGATTATCAGGGTAGAATCTCCGCTACGGAAATGCCTCACAACACTCTCCTTTACGGGCATAATCTTATTACAAACAATTTCTTCCAGCCCCTTTCCAATTTCAGAAAGCAAGGCATAGAATTCCTGAAAAACAACTACCTTCTGGAATTTGACACGCTTTACGAGCGCAATCAGTATAAGATTTTCTCGGTTTTTCTGACAAATACCAAGACCGAGCACGGCGAGGTGTTTGATTACTGGACTCAGGTTTATTTCAGTTCAAAAACCGAGTTCAACAACTTTGTTGCCGAATGTCTTGACAGAAGCTATTTCTACACAGGCGTTGATTTACAGTACGGCGACGAGCTTCTCACGCTTTCCACCTGCGATTTCTCAATGTTCTCGGATATGAGACTTGTAGTTGTTGCAAGAAAGGTGAGAGAGGACGAAAGCATTTCCATGGATCCCGAAACATTTATCGACAATACAGGCTATGATGAAAACGGCAATGTAAAGAGAAAGATGTTCGAGGCATATTACAGCACTTATGACTGCGAATGGGCAGGCAGAAAGTGGGATACATCATGGATAAAGGATTTTGAAGGCTGATTTCATTGAAAGGAGGCGGTTTTATGGGCAAAGGGTCAATTGCCAAAATTGCGGCGGCGCTTGCAATAATAAGCGTTTATATATACCTGTTCGGAATTGTCGGCACAATCGACAGTCTCGACTCGAATCTTGCCGAGCAGATGTCCGAAAATACGGCGCAGACCTTTGAAACTACGGAGCCGCCGCAGCCTGATGACGCAGTCCCTGTTATTGCAGCTACCACGACTGCCGCTCCCCGTCCCGAAAAGGTTATTTATACATATTCCACACAGCTCAACGTTGCAAACGGCAAGAAGCCGTCCCTTGCGGACTATACTGCAACCGAGGCTATTCTTGTGGTAACTCAGGAAATGACAGCGGCGGCAGCAACTACCACAGTTCCTGCTGATTTTGAGCTGAGCGAGGATGATGTTGATTATACAACTCCTGTAAAAACGACAACTACCACTGCCGCAGCCACTACTACCACAACTGCCGCAACCACTGCCGCAACAGAGCTTACGTCGGCTTCTACCTCCATTGTGACGATGGGAACGACAACTACTGTGCCGCCTGAAACAACCACGACTACAGCGGAAACAACTACCGAAGCGGAAACAACCACGACCACCACAACTCCGGAGGAAACAACCGCTTCTGCGGAAACAGAAATATCCGAAACCGCAGTGGAAACTACAACGGAAGCCACTACGACAGCGGAGACGACAACTGCCGAGGAAACGACCACTGAGGTTTCTGTTCCCGAAACAAATATTGCAGATGAAACCCTTACGGTAAATGCAGGCGGAACCATTGTAACGGATACAGCCTCTGTGATTGTTGCAAAGGCAGTTATGGCAGAGATAGGCGACAGCTTCAGCGAGGAGGCAATCAAGGCGCAGGCTGTTGCTGCATACACCTATATCAAGTATTACAATCAGAATAATCAGAACGCATACGTGCTGTTCAAAACCCCCAGCGATAAGGTTACACGCTGTGTGAACGAAGTTATCGGACAGGGTATTTATTATAACGGAAGCCTTATTCAGGCAGTTTACTTTGCTTCCTCCGCAGGCTCGACCGCTTCTTCGGTAAATGTCTGGGGTGTTGACTATCCTTATCTCAGGAGCGTTGCTGCCGATTTTGATGCGCTTTACGACATCAATTACGGCAGAAAGGCAACTTTCACCAGTGACGAGATAAGAGTGCTTGTTCAGAATAACACAGGAATTGCTCTGGACGGCGACCCGTCAACCTGGTTTGCAATAACCTCCCGTATTGACGGAAACTTTGTGGGCAGTATGACAATCGGCGGACAGGAAAGCTTCTATAACGGATCAAAAACCGTAACGATAACGGGCAGGGTTTTCCGTGAAACCATTATGGAATACGGTATCCGTTCCGCAAGCTTTGATATTGTCTATGACGCTTCAACAGGAAGCTTTGTTATAACTACATACGGCTACGGCCACTGTGTAGGCATGAGCCAGCACGGCGCAAACATTCTTGCGACCCAGTACGGCTACAACTATGAGCAGATTCTTAAATATTACTATCAGGGCGTAACAATCGCATAAGCTGTTGACAAAATGTCAAAGCTGTGATATAATAGCACTCGTACAAAGGGAGCTGATATTTTCGGCTGAGAGGAAGCGGATTAACGCTTCGACCTTACCTGATGCAGATAATGCTGCCGTAGGGAATGGACGAATGAATAAGTATTTTCAGACAGTCTCTTTTTTGTGCAAAAAGAGACTGTTTTTCTGCGTCTGAAAACATCTCTGAATATCAATGACGCAGAAAGGAAATATTTATGGAACGAACCAAAAACTCAAAAATTGAAAAGCTTGTTACAAGCGCAGTTCTTATCGCTCTTGCAGCAGTGCTTAGTATGATTAAAGTCTATAAGCTTCCGCTGGGCGGCTCCATAACCCTGCTTTCCATGCTGCCTATCTGCCTGATTTCGCTGAAATACGGGATAAAGTGGGGCTTTGTATGCTCTTTCCTCTATGGGGCGTTACAGCTCGGTCTTTCTCTCGGAGAGGTTATGAGCTGGGGGCTTGATGTAAGAATGTGGATAGGGTGTATCGTTTTTGATTATCTCCTTGCATTCGGAATACTGGGGCTTTCGGGAATTTTCAGAAACAGAACCACTCCCCTTATGCTTACGGGAGTCGGACTTGCAGTGTTTCTGAGATTTGTAAGCCACTTTATTTCAGGTGCTATATTCTTTGACGTCTGGATGCCCGAGGAATTCAGCAATCCCTGTTTCTATTCCCTGATATACAACGGTTCATATATGCTTCCCGAAATGATTTTTACACTTATAGGTGCAGGAATAATTTTCGGTGTCCCTGTTATCAGAAAGCTGATAAAAACACAGTAAATGCCGTAATATTCAGATTGCCCCCACAGCACTGCTGCGGGGGTTGTGTTTTATAAAGGCGCTGTCCGAGGCGGTTTGCCCCAGCATTTTGCATAACAAAGTTCAGCAAAAATTACAAAAATGCTCATATTCAAATTTTTGGCTGAAAATTATCCAAAAAAGTAATGACAAATTTAAAAAATTATGGTATAATGTATAAAATATTTTAGAATACAATGTGTAGAAAGGAGCAAATAATTTGCAGACAAGTGTAAGAGATGCAATTAAAACTCCCGTTGATGAACTGGTTTCGGGCATGGTTATTGCCAGAAACGTATATGAGCCTGATTCCGAGAAGATACTTTTATATTCAGGAAGCAAGCTGGACAGCGTTACTATTTTCAATTTAAAGGAACGTTATAATGTAAGAAGCGTGTGGATAAAGAATGAAATTTCCACAGGCGGCCTCACCAAGCATATGAAGGCTGAAATCGACGTCCATGAATCCCTGAACACCCTTAAGGATGTTTTCGGTGCTGATGATGAAACACCTATTGAGAAAATCTCAGAGGACGCTGTTGCTCAGGTGGATAATCTTGCGGACGACCTTCTGCAGAGTGTTGAAATGGACGACAATCTGCTGCTTAAGATGCACCAGCTTCAGTCCTATGACGACAGCACCTACAAGCATTGTCTTCGTGTAGCAATGATGTCGGTCACTATCGGCAAGCAGCTTGGTCTTAAAAAGGAAAAGCTTCGTGACCTTGCACAGGCAGCACTTCTTCACGATATAGGAAAGCGCATGATTCCCATTGAAATTATCCGCAAGCCGGGCAAGCTCACCGATTCGGAATTTGCTGAAATCAAGAAGCACCCTGCTCTCGGCTATCGTCTTCTGAAGGAACACGGCGGATACAGTCAGGATGTAATGAATGCGGTGCTTATGCACCAGGAGAAATACGACGGTTCGGGCTATCCCCTGCATTTCAAAGGAGAAAAGATTTCCTATCTTGCAAGAATTATTACAGTAGCCGACGTTTATGACGCTCTCACCTCAAACCGCCCGTACAGACAGCCGTGGAGCGTTGCTGAAGCGGAAGAATTTATGATGGGCGGCAGCTATACGCACTTTGACTATGACATAATTATTGCATTTTTAGCGGCATTCGCTCCCTATCCCGTAGGCGGAATGGTGCTTCTGAGCGACGGAAGAAAGGCGATTGTAAAGAGCAATACTGTAAATGTGCTTCGTCCCGTAGTTCAGGTTCAGAATTCGGACGGCGGAACTGTCGAGGAGATTGACCTTTACAATGATTTCAAGTATCTGTCAATTTCCATTGTAAAAAACATCCGAGAATGAGCTGCAAAAATACAGCGTACGCTTTATAATACAAAACCTACGCCCCGAAAGAATTTTTTGAAATAATAAATGAACGTGCGACTCATAGTGAGCCGCACGTTCATTTATTTGGTGGAGTCGGGGGGAGTCGAACCCCCGTCCGAAAACCGATTCACACGTCTTTCTACACGCTTAGTCAGTCATTTGAATCTCCCCATCGGCACTCCGATTGACAGGATTACCTCAGGGCAGCCCTTTGGTTACGGCAAGAGTTACAAGGCTATCACTCAGGACGTTGGCTGCTGCGTCACGCCCAAACCGAAGCCGCAGCACTCATCGGCAGGACGGAAGCTGCACTTAGGCAGCTACTAATTCAGATCTATTGTCTGCGTTTAATTTTAAGTTGCCCATTTGTTGAGAGTTTAGGCGAACTCTGCGTGCTTAACGGGCTTCACAGCCCCCGTCGAAACCTTTACGACCCCGTCGGTATTGCCAATTATACACCATTCTCAGCCGTTTGTCAACACATTTATTCCGACAGACTGTGACATTTTCTATACCATATATAATATATACCGAATATTCTTATCTGTTTTTGACTTGACATAAAATGGTCGATGTGCTACAATGTTAATACTCACTTAAACACCGATGGAAAGGAAGAAGAAAATGAAGAAATATTTCAAGGCTGTCATATCAGCGCTTCTTGCATTTGTGCTTTTTGCTTCGTCAATTCCCTTAGGCACAATCGACGCTTTTGCAGCAGGAAAGCTGAGCATTGATATTGATTACGATTATTACGGAACAGCTTTCGTAACACTTACCCCGGGTGATTCTGACAATTACGTTACATACACTACTGACGGAACAATGCCTGATGCAGATTCCCAGAAATTTGAAAAAGAGATTGTTGTTTATTCAACAGCTGTTCTCCGTGTTGCGGAATATACTCCCGGCGGCGACAGAGTTAAGGGTATCAAAACTACTGTAAAGGCAAAGCTTGCTCCTGTTACATTTACTGTAAAACAGCTTGGGGATAAAGCTGAGGTTACACTTAATTGTATGACGGCAGGTGCAGAAATCCGCTATACCACAGACGGCTCCAAGCCTACACAGAAATCTGCACTTTATACAGACAAGCTTGTTCTTACCGAAAAGACAAAAATCCGTGCAAGAGCTTACTGCGACGGTTATAAGACAACCACTACGCATGCAAAGACTGTGAAAATTACGCCTGCTGAGGATTTAGAGGAAGAAAAGACCGACAGCAAAACCGATACAAGCAGCTCCGGCGGATGGGGCGACCCCTTCGCAAACGGCGGCACTACCGCAAGCTCTGACAGCAAGACAGAAGATAAGACTTCCGACAGTGCTTCCGTAAAGGAAGAAGAAAATAAGGAAACCGAGTCCGATAAGAGCGCTGAAACTGAAAATAAGAGCACTGAAACCGACGAGGATGTAAAAATTTATGCTGAAAAGGCTGCCTACGGCGGAGAATTAATTGATTACAGACTTGTTCACGTTTCCGAAAAGGCATATACAAACGTTGAGCTTGTTCCTCAGAAATCTACAAATAAAATAGTATATACAACCGACGATTCCTCTCCCAAGGACGGCGGCAAAACTTATTCAAAGCGCTTCAAAATCACAAAGCCTACTATTATAAGAGCAATCGAATATAACAAGGCGGGCGAAATTGTTGCTTCCCTCAGAGTTACCGCAAAGGTAAAGTGTGCGCCTGTAACCTTCGAGTGCACAAAAATCACTGACGGCATGAGAGTTATCAGGCTTTCCACACTTACCGAAGGTGCGACCATTTATTATACAACGAACGGCAAGTTCCCTACAACTGAATCAAAGGTTTACACCGAAGAACTTACGCTTTCTCCTTCCACACAGTTAAAGGCAATTGCCGTGAAGGATAAATACGTAAAAAGTAATATCGTTGCTGAGGACGTAGGTACTATAGCGCTGACACTGCCCGAATCAGTTGATACAAATGATGAGAATATTCAGTATCTTCTTGAAGAAATCAATAAACGCAGAGCGTTAAAAGGTCTTCCCTTGCTTAAGCTTGACGCAGACCTCTGCCGTGCGGCACAGGTGAGAGCAATTGAAATTCAGGAATATGATTCTTCCGCAAGACCCAGCGGCGGCTCCTTCCTCAATGCGGCAATTGAAGCAGGTGTATCATTCGCCTATGCTATTGAATACCGCTACAGATACTTCAAGGGCTATTATCAGATTCCCGAATGGCTGTTCGCTGAAAAAACAATGATAAATGACAAGGATTATGCCCCTGACACTATCGGTATAGGATACTGCGACAATGACGGCATAAAGACCTGTATTATTATTGTAGGCAAGGTTCAGGATTAATTCCTGTAATAAAACCTCCTCTTAGTAAGGGGAGGTTTTAATTTTAAAAAAAATTAAAATAATTGAAACTTTTTCAGAGAACCGAATGACTATATAAATGTAAGGTTCAGGAAATAAAAAAGTTTTTAAAATTTTTTAAAAATATTGAAACTTTTTGAAACAAACTCCTGACTACCTAAATGTAAACAGTCATTCACCTGGTTTTGGTACATAGTGAGTGAAGAAAATCAATATCTGTTTCGCAGTTTTGTGAAATTGTTCAGATATAACTGAACGAAATATCAAAATATGTGAAAAATGACTATTGAAATTTCGGAGCTTACATTGTATAATAAATGAGGAAATGGCATAAGCTATTTACTAAAAAATTTTTTATGGAGGACAAACATCATGAAGATGAGAAAACTTCTCGCTGCTTCTGTTGCTGCTTCTGTTGCAGTTACATCTATGGCAGCAATCGCTTCTGCTGAGGAAAAAGAATTCAGCTTCCTCACAAACTACGGCGTTATCACTTTCGAATTACAAGATGGTGGCGCAGTTGTACTCGGTGATTCTTTTAGCATGACCGACGACGAATTCACAGGTAAGGTTAAGTCTTTCGGCGTTGCTGAGGACGACGGCGTAACAACATCCGCTGAAGGTTATGTAGCTCTTCAGCTCAACTTCACACCCGACACAACTTGGGATGGCGTTGTTACAAACATTGATCTCGAAGTAACAGGTGTTAAGGGTACAAGAACAGCTGGTTCCAAGACTTACACATTTGACTTCGTAACAGCAGCTCACAAGTCCGTTTCTGGTCTTGACCTTGAATCTGAATGGACATACACCGATGATGCTGGCGAAACAGTTGTAGGTGGTCCTATTGTTTACCTTCCTATCTACGCTACAGACGCTCCCGAAGGTGGCTTCTTACCTGAACAGTTCCTTGAAATCACAAAGTATGATCTTGTGATTAACAAGGAAATTAAGAAGGTAACATACAGCGAAACAGAATACAACAAGTATGGCGATTCTGATTGGGGTAT